>CAZPMV010000186.1:1629-6417 GCA_964587335.1 uncultured Anaerolineales bacterium | reverse complement strand
GGGAGGGTGGGCAAACTATATGACATTTGGCTATTGACAAGTCACACATAGTGTGGTATACTATGGTTGTCTGAGCCAGGGTGTGGTGGTCCTGCAAGGGAGGAATAGGGATGCGAGGACAGGGTCGCAGGAGGCGGAGACGTGGTCGCCGGGCAGTACGGATGCTGGAGCCGGCGTTGCTTCTGCTCCTGCACCATGCTCCTGCCCACGGCTATACCCTCCTGGAGCGATTGGGGGAATTTGGCCTGGGGGACATGTACCCCAGCGCGGTCTATCGAGCCCTGCGGGGCATGGAGGAGAAAGCGTGGATCACTTCGACCTGGGACAAGAAGCAAACGCAGGGACCGCCCCGGCGGGTCTATCGTCTCACCGCACAGGGGGACGAGGTGCTGGCCCTATGGACACAGGATCTAGAGGGAAGCAAAGAGAAGATCGATTATCTCTTGGGAGCTTACCGCCGCCACATGGAGGAGGGTGAGGGTGAGCATCATTAGAACACTGCTGGACAGCCTTCAGGCCGTGAGCCAGGGAGCCACCTTCCGCCAGATACCAGGCAAGCGGTTGCTGACGATGATGAGAGTGATGAGAGTGATAAGAGAACGAGCCAACTAACAATGAATAGTGGAGAAATCCTGAGGGAGGAAAATGATTACAGACAAACAGGTTGTTGAGGCATTGCGTGGAGTGACGCACCCCGAGATCAAGCGCAATCTGGTTGAATTGGAGATGATCAGAGACGTAAGCGTTGAGGATGAGAGGGTCAAGCTTACACTGGCACTGCCTTTCGCAGAAATCCCAATCAAAGACGACCTGGTGCGCATGGTCAAGGGGGCAGTCGCGAAGCTAGACGCAGCTTTGCAGGTTGAAGTCAATCTGACCCAAATGAGCCAGAAGGAGCGTGCCGCGTTCATGACCGCATCCGAGGGCGCTCCCAAGCCCGCACAGTCCGCGAACAAGATTGCTAACGTGGTAGCCGTGCTGAGTGGAAAAGGCGGGGTTGGCAAATCGTCGGTGGCGGCGCTGCTGGCAGTGGCGCTGAATCGTCGGGGTGAACAAGTGGGCGTGCTCGATGCTGATATCACCGGTCCCAGCATCCCCATGATGTTCGGCCTCCATAAGCCGCCACTGATGAGTCCTACGGGCATCCTCCCCGCCGAAACCACTGGCGGCATCAAGGTGATGTCTATCAATTTGCTGCTGCCCAGCGAGGACGAGGCCGTCATCTGGCGCGGCCCACTCATCAGCAGCGCCATCAAGCAGTTCTGGAATGAGGTATTCTGGGGTGACCTGGACTATCTGGTCGTGGACTTGCCCCCCGGCACCTCCGATGCTTCGCTGACAGTGATGCAGTCCATACCGCTCAGCGGGGTGGTACTGGTCACTTCGCCGCAGGACCTGGCGGGGATGGTAGTGCGCAAGGCGGCCAGTATGGCCCAACGTATGGGAGCGCCCATCTTGGGAGTGGTCGAGAACATGAGTTACATTACCTGCCCCAAGTGCGGGGAGAAGATCGAGGTCTTCGGCCCCAGCCAGGCGTTACGCACGGCGCTGAAGATAGGGTCGCCGCTGCTGGGGCAACTGCCGCTGGACCCGGAACTGGCACGCCGCTGTGATGCGGGGGAGATCGAGGAGTATGGGGCGGAATTGTTCGAGCCGATCGCCAGGCAACTTTTAGAGCGGGTGCCGCGGCGGAAGACGGCGCCGATCTTTCCATAACTGTGAATGAGGTGTAAATGAGGTGTAAATGAGGACATATCTGGACTGCTACCCATGCTTTCTGCGCCAGGCGCTGGACGCTGTGCGGTTGGCCGGAGCCGACGAGAGTCAGCAAAAGGCTGTGCTTGACCGCGTGTTCGACGTGCTCAAGCAAATCAGTTCTTCGAGCACGCCGCCGGAGATCGGCGACCGGGTCCACCGCATCGTGCGCCAGGAAGTCGGCGATAGCGACCCATATCAGGCGGCCAAGGAGACCAGCACCCGCCAAGCGCTGGCGCTCTACCCTCAGATGAAGGCGCTGCTGGCGGAGGCGGACGACCCGCTGGATGTGGCCGCGCGGCTGAGCATCGCCGGCAACATCATTGACCTGGGGCCGGATCAGGAGTACGACTTGTGGGACACGGTAGAACGGGTGCTGGCCCAGCCCTTCGCGGTTGACGACAGGGTCGCTTTCCGCGAAACGCTCTCCAGGGCTGGGCAAGTGCTCTATCTGGCCGACAATGCAGGCGAGACGGTCTTCGACCTGGCGCTGATTGGAACGCTCGATGTGCCAGTGGTCTACGCGGTGAAGGGAGGCCCCATCCTGAACGACGCGACGCGGGAAGATGCACTGGCCGCTGGGGTGGATCAAGTGGCCGAGATCGTCAGCACCGGCTCAGATGCTCCGGGCACGATTCTGGGTCGCTGCTCGGAGGAGTTTCGGCATCTGTACGACGACGCCGAATTGGTCATCGCCAAGGGGCAGGCCAACTACGAGACGTTGAGCGAAGAGGGACCCAAGGTGTTTTTCTTTCTGCAGACCAAGTGCCCGGTCATCGCCCGTGACGTGGGCGTGCCGGTCGGGAGCATCGTGCTCAAGCAGGGGAGATGTAGGTAGTTTCTGGTGCAAGAGTTCAGGGAGGCAGAACCAACATGAAGAAAGTCGGCATCATCATCTGCAATCGCTACCATACTTGTGCAGGCGGGAAGTGCCTGCGGGCTCTGCGAAATCGTGAGGGGGCCTTCGCCCTGTACGAGGGAGAGGAAGTCGAGTTAGTAGGCTATACTACCTGCGGAGGCTGCCCCGGCGGGAACGTAGAGTACGCTCCGGCGGAGATGAAGAAGAATGGCGCAGAGGTCATCCACCTGGCCACAGGCCTGGTGGTCGGCTACCCGCCCTGTCCGCGCCTGGACGCCTTTTGCGATTTCATCCCAGCCAAATACGAACTGGAAGTGGTTGTGGGTACGCACCCCATCCCGCAGAACTACTACCTGACCCACCAAGAATTGGGAACCTGGCAGTCAGCCAGATGGCAAGAACGCATCCAGCACGTCTTGACAGACGAAGAGACACGGCTGGCGTACGATTGACAGAGGATTGACAGAGGAAGGAAGGAGGTGAATGACATGCCAAGATTTGATGGAACAGGGCCGCTAGGCCAGGGTGCGATGACCGGGCGCGGCGAGGGGTACTGTGCAATGGTGCTCCCTGAGTCGGGACAGGCGCCCTACGGCTACGCCGGGTTGCAGTCCACGCCTGTGCGCCTGGGAACACCGGCCACCCGGCCCGTGCTCGGGACGCGCTTGGCCCGCTGGCCGCGCCCGGCGATGCAGCGTGCCCCCTATCCGCCTCCGATGCGTCCGCATTATGGAGGCTATGCGCGGCCCTCCGGCCTCGGTCGCCCTCGCTGGGGCATGGGCCGAGGCTTCTGGGGGCGCGGCTGGAGAGGCCTGGGCCGTGGCTGGGGCCGCGGAAGGTGGTAAAGGCGCCATGAGTCGCAACGAGTGAGACGCTTCAGCAGATTCAGCAGCAAGGAGGTGAACGAGATGCCAGCAGGAGATGGAACTGGACCCGGGGGAATGGGGCCAATGACAGGGCGTGGAGCCGGCTACTGCGCTGGCTACGGCGCACCCGGCTATGTGAAAGCGATCCCTAGACGCGGCTTCGGCATGGGCTGGGGCCGTGGCCGAGGTGGCGGTTGGGGCCGGCGGAACTGGTACTACGCCACGGGGCAGCCAGGCTGGGCCCGCTTTGGGTATGCGCCGGCCTGGGGAGCGCCGCAGGCTCCGGCGTATGGCCCTTATGCCGCTCCGCCGACCCCGGAGCAGGAGGCCGAGTCCCTCAGGACGCAGGCTGGGTGGCTGAAGGAGCAACTGGATGCCATCAGCCAGCGCATCACGGAACTTGAGCAAGAGAAGTAGTACCCGATCAAAGTGGTTTTGACGTGGTACAGAATGCCGGAGTCCCCAACTTGTCGGGGGTGCAGCACGATGGCCCCGAACAAGTTCGGGAGTCCGGTACGCTATGCAGGGCTGGAATCGCTACCCTGATGCATCAAAACCAACGTGAGGGACTACTAGCCACGTCAAGCGGCGAAATGCGTCGGGGCGGGTGATGTTGCTATTATGCTCCGCCACCCGCCCCGGGGCCCGAATTGGGTGAGGGGCCTGCCGGGCTCCTCACCCAGTGGACAAATCTGATCATGCCTTTCAACGGGAGGAATGCAAATGAGAATAGTTGTTACAGCCAACAGCGCAGACCTTGACGCGCCGGCCAGTCCGGTCTTCGGGCGCTGTCCTGCGTATGTCTTTGTGGATACGGAGACGATGGCGTTTGAGGCCGTGGAGAACCCGGCGGTAGGCGCCTCTGGCGGGGCAGGCATCCAGGCGGCCCAGTATGTCATTGAGCGTGGAGCGCAGGCAGTAGTAACCGGTAACGTGGGCCCCAACGCCTACAACGTGTTCCAGTCCGCCAATGTGCCCATTTGCCTTTTCGGGGGCGGGACAGTGCGGGAGGCAGCGGAGGCGTACAAGGCAGGGGCGCTTCAATCCGTCGCCGGAGCCAACGTCCAGGCCGGAATGGGGATGGGGCAGGGGATGGGCACGGGCCAGGTGGTGGGCATGGGCCAGGGCATGGGCCAAGGGGTGGGCACAGGCATGGGCCAGGGCATGGGCCAAGGGGTGGGCACAGGCATGGGCCAAGGGATGGGCATGGGACGCGGGATGGGACGCGGGATGGGACGCGGCATGGGGCGCGGCATGGGGCGTGGAATGGGGCGTGGAATGGGGATGGGACGCGGCGTGGCTATGCCC
>CAZPMV010000186.1:0-1529 GCA_964587335.1 uncultured Anaerolineales bacterium | reverse complement strand
AGGAGGGATCGGATGCTCAAAGTCGTGGGCATCATCGGCTACAAAAACAGCGGCAAAACCACGCTGACCCATGCTCTGGCCCGTGAATTGACTGGCAGGGGCCACGAGGTGGCTGTGATCAAGCACTCATCCCATCACCTGGACCACCCAGGGAAGGACACCACCGCGCTGGCGGAAGCCGTCAGCCAGGTGGGGTTCATCTCGCCGCAGGAGTCGGCAGTCTTCTGGAAGAAGTCGTTGAGCCTGGAGAACATCATCCCCTACTTGGAGGCGGAGTTCATCCTCGTCGAGGGCTTCAAGACAGAGAAGACCTTTCCCAAGATCGTCTGCCTGCGGGGAGAGCCGGATGACAGGGACTTGTTCGACGGCCTAGCTATCTGCGCCGTTGGGCTGGCCGACCAGATGGAGCGAGCAACCGTTCCTTCCTTGGACAGGACTGCGCCGAGCTCAGTCGAACCGCTCAAGATACCGCTCCTGGGTCGGGACGAGGTGGGCAAGATTGCCGACCTGGTGGAAGAGAAAGCCTTCAAGTTGCCCAACCTCAACTGTGGCGGCTGTGGACACGAGCGGTGCTACGATATGGCCCGTGAGATCGTTGCCGGAACCGGCAGCGTGGGGGATTGCGTCTCCCTGCAACCGGCCACGGAGATCAGAATAGACGGGCAACCGATGCCTATGAACCCCTTTATCTCCAGCATCGTGAGGAACACGATCCTGGGGATGCTATCGCCGCTCAAGGGTTTCAAGAAGGGAAAGACCGAGATCAGCATGTGATAACGCGCTCGGTAGGATAGGAAAGGTGATAACAATGGTATACGTAGACGAAACACGTTGTACAGGCTGCGGCCTGTGCACGGACGTGTGTCCAACAGGGGCCATCAGCGTGGTGGACGGCGTGGCGAGGGTGGAGCAGAGCCTATGCCAGGAGTGCGAGGCGTGTTTCTCGGCCTGCCCCAACGGAGCACTTTTGGCGTTGCAGGAACCGGCCAGGGCTAAGAAGCCAGCGCCGGTGCGCGTGCCTGCACTGTCTCCGGTCCCTGTTCGACCGGTTGCGCCAGCCCTCCGGTCCAACACCGGTGTGTGGACCTGGCTGGGGGCAGCACTGGGCCTCGTCGGGCGGGAGGTGGTGCCCCGCGTGGTGGCGTTATTGGAGAACCGAGAACAGGGGCAACCTGGACCGGCGGTGTCATCTCGTGGCGCAGGTCTCGCCGGCCGCGCGAACTATGGCGGGCGGGGCGGCGGGCGGGGCGGCGGCCGGGGCGCACGCCGGCGGCGGCGGGGACGCTGGTAATCTGGCCTGAGGGGGTTCGCGTGGGTGATCAGGGAAAAGCAGCGGACTTCGACCATATGGTGGCAGATCTGCAGAGGCAGATCATTCTAGACCGCGAATGGTTCCCCTTTCGCTGGGCCTTCCGGCGCTTTGAATGCGAGCTGGCCAGCGAATTTCTATCTCTGGGTCTGAAGGGGATGCTGGCCCGGCATGGATTCGGCAGCTTCGTGACCTATCCATTCCTGCGGGACTAGGCGCG
>CAZPMV010000185.1:0-6506 GCA_964587335.1 uncultured Anaerolineales bacterium | reverse complement strand
CGGGAGGGGAGGGGCCTCCTCGATTGTTACGTCAGGGGCCTCGGCGAGGTCGGCAGCTTCTTCTTCCGTTTCCTTCTCCTCGGGCACGTCTGGCGAGGGAGCGGGGATCTCCTCGATCGCTACGTCAGGGGCCTCGGCGAGGTCGGCAACTTCATCCTCCTCCGCTTCCTCTTCTTCTTCTTCTTCTTCCTCGGGCATGTCTGGCGGGGGAACGGGGAGATCCTCGATTGTTACATCAGGGGCCTCGGCGAGGTAGGCAACTTCCTCCTCCTCATCCGCTTCTTTCTCCTCGGGCATGTCCGGCGGGAGGGGAGGGGCCTCTTCGATCTCTACGTCAGGGACCACGGCGAGGTCGGCAACTTCCTCTGCTTCTCTTTCCTCGGGTGTGTCTGACGGGATAGGGGGCAGCGCCAACGGCGGCCTTCCCGGCTCTGCGGGAAGGCCTGTTGGCGGGTGTTCTTCAGCTCCCTCCCTCGGTGCGCCCAGGTCACCGATACCTAACTCGCGGGCCTTCTTGCGGATCTCGTGGCAGGGTGCCTGCATCGACTCCAAGATCTGCATGTCGATCTTCTGTGCCTGCTGGTGAGCGGGAAACAGCACCTCCCGCTGGTAGCGGAGCCATCTGCCATAGGCAGCTTGCTGGGGAGCGCCCGCGGGAGCATGGCGAGCTGTTTCCTGGAGGGGTTTGGCCCCCTCCTGCGCCTCCCTAAGGGTCCGGGTCTTCTGCTCCTGAAGAGCCGTGATGAGCTTTCGCCGTAGGTCTCGGCAAGGATCCATTCGCCATTCCCCTCTCTGCTACGACACCAACCTACATAACTTCTTCTGTCAAAGCGCCCAACAAGGGCCATCGTCATTCGGGCCTCTTGCTCTTGCTCACGCGTGTGTTTTCCGCGCTCCTGCTCGCTGGCTCAGCGCGGCGGCCAGCGCGTCGTCCCTGCGCACCAGGTAGGTCGGAAGGCCACTGGCAATCAGCTCCGCTTGAGTGGCCTTCCACGACTCGGCTGCACCGAAGCTGTCGGCTGCCAGTAGCACGGCCACGCCCTGCACGCCCCGCCTCCGCAGATCGCGCAGGCTCGCCACCCAGTCCATGGCTGTGGAAGGGGTGATGATGATGAGTGTCGTGTTGCGGCTCAGATGCCGTCCTTCCGCCGCCACCACCTGCGAGATGGGGATGCGCCCCCTCGCTTCGATCACGGCCAGCGTTTCCAGTATCTTGTTCAATTGACGTTCGCCCCGATCCGCCTGGATGACCTCCCTCTGCCGGCTGTGAGCGATGAGCCCCACCGCCCGCTGACGGGTCAGGAAGTACTTGGACAGCGAGGCGGCCACGGTCACGGCATATTCCTCGGTGCTGGGAATCAGTTCCAGTTTCTCCCGCTCCTTCCACAGCACTGCTGGCCCTCTCCATTCCATTTCAGACACCCACGGCGCAGTCACGTGTATGGCGCTGTCCATGTCCAGGAACAGCCACACATCGGCGGTGGGGTCCAGCTCGAATTCCTTGACCATCAGTCGACCCGTTCGAGCCGTCGTGCGCCAGTGGATGCGGCTGAAGCTATCACCTGGGGCGTAGTCGCGGGTTCCCGACACGTTGGTGGTGATATAGTGCGTGCGGCGGCGCATAGCTTCGCCACCCGGCAGATACCCAGCCGAAGGCGCAAAGGCGGGGATGTCCACGGTGGCGGGATAGACGATCATTGTGGATGTGGCATGGACTTGGCGTTGCAGGTGGAAGAGGCCCAGCGGATCACCGCTGCTGAGGGTCATGGGGCCGAGGCGGAAACGGCCCCGCTGCTGACAGTAGGTGCGCACCACCCAGCGCTGCCGCCGTCTGCCGCCGAGGGTGTTGAGGACGCGGCCAGCGTAATGTCCGGGCAGCGTCGAATGATCCCTCACCTCCAGCCACAGCTTGGGCAAGATCGACCGATTGCTAACCTCGAACTGCTCCTCGGCCAGCTTGCCTACCTGTGAGCGACGGCCGCGGGTGTGACGCTCAACCTGCAACCAACTGACGTTGGCCCGGGCCCACAAGTAGGAGAGGACGATGATCGCCGTCACCAGGTAGGTCAGATTGTAGGCAAGTGGCCTGCCTGTCTGCAAGGCAAAAGCCCAGGACAGGAACAAGATGAGTAGAATACCCCATATACGACGCATGATAGTTAATGCGTAACTCGTAGTGCGGAATTCGCAAATCGTTGACCTTCATGGGGCCAATTACGATTTTCGAATTACGCCTTACGAATTCCTACCGCACTTTCACCCGTGTGCCAGGCACGGGGACGGAGTTGATGACTTCCTCCACCACGGCGCGTGGATCTACGTTCTTGATGCGTGCCGAGGGGCTGACGATGAGGCGATGGGCCAGCGCGGGTAAGGCGAGCGCCTTGATGTCATCAGGGATCACGTAGTCACGGCCTTCCATTGCTGCCCGTGCCCGTCCGGTCTTGTACAGCGCCAGGCTGCCTCGTGGGCTGGAGCCCAAGTAGAGGTCGGGATGCTTGCGGGTGGCGTTGACCACGGCGATGATGTATTCTTTGATCAGGTCGTCCACGTGTACCTGCTTGATCGCCTCCTGGGCGGCCACGAACTCCTCTACGTCGGTCGCCTGGTCCAAATCCTCAATGGGATGGCGCAGCCGCTGCGAGTCGAGCATGTCCATCTCATCCTCCGGCTCGGGGTAGCCGATGCTGATGCGCATCATGAAGCGGTCTATCTGCGCCTCAGGCAGGGGGAAGGTGCCCTCGTACTCGATGGGGTTCTGGGTGGCCAGCACCAGGAACGGCTTGGGCATGGGGTAAGTCACGCCATCCACGGTCACCTGTCGCTCCTCCATGGCCTCCAGCAGCGCTGATTGCGTCTTGGGCGTGGCGCGGTTGATCTCGTCGGTGAGGACGATCTGCGCCATGATGGGGCCAGGGCGAAACTCAAACTCCCGCGTCTTCTGGTTGAAAACGGAGACGCCCGTAACGTCGGTGGGGAGCATATCGGGCGTGAACTGGATGCGCCGGAAAGTACAGCCGGTGGACCTGGCGATGGAGCGGGCAAGCATGGTCTTGCCCACGCCCGGCACATCTTCGATAAGCAGGTGCCCGTCGCAGAGAATGGTCAAAAGGGTGAGTTCGATGACGTCTCGTTTGCCCTTGATGACCTTCTCCACGCTGGCGGTGATCTTCTCTACAACAGTCTGGACTTGTTCCATGTCCTCTCTCCCTTTCCTGTACATTCGGCGTTTGGCGTTCGTCGTTCGGAGTTCGGTGCGTTCACCTACAATACCACCTTCGAAACCGACTAGGGTTCAGTTTCTTGTCATCGCTCCTTGCCTCCCTGCTCCGTAGCTCCTTGCTCCCTTGCCCCCTGCTTCCTGCTCCCTGTTCACTTCTCTCTGATGATGCGGAAGTGGTCGAAATCGCTAGCCACAAACGTGTTCTCGAAGACTGGCTGCGCTTCGGCCAGGACGTCCTTGGAGCGGTAGCGGCGGGAGATGTGGGTCAGCAAAAGTAACTTCACCTGCGCTTCTCGGGCCAGCCATGCGGCCTGCGCCGCTGTCAGATGGCCGAACTGCCGCGCCAGGTCCGCTTCCTCTTGGATGTAGGTGGCTTCGATGACCAAAGCATCGGCCTCGCGGGCATCGTCCACCAGATCGTCCACTCGTCCGGCGTCGCCCACGAAGACGAGCTTGGCGCCTGCACGCGCCGGACCGAGCACGTCATCGGGGTGCACTGTTTCTCCGCTGTCCAGAGTGACGGACTCTCCCTTCACCAGCCGGCGGCGCACTGGACCGGCAGGCACGCCCAGCGCCTCCGCCCGCTCAGCCAGGAAGGGCCGTTTGGCTTTCTCCTGAAAGGTGTAGCCGTAGCAGCCTGGCCCGCGGTGGGTCACGGGGAAGGCGATGAGCTGGAAGGCATCGTCCTCGAAGAGCACACCGGGCTGGATGGTTTGGTAGCGAATCCGCAGGGGCGGCTTGCCGGAGCCAAAGACGACGCGCATCAGCGTCCGCACTCGCTGTAGCGCCCACTCGCCGCCGTAGATGTTCATCTCGGGTATCATCTCCCAGCGGGCGAAGGTGGAGGCCAGCCCTCCCAGGCCCAGCATGTGATCCAGATGGCCGTGGGTGAGCAGGATACGGTCGAGGCGGCGGAAGCCGAGCCCGCTGGCCAGCAGTTGTCGCTGCGTGCCTTCACCGCAGTCAATGAGGAAGCGATATTCCCTGTGCAGCACCATGGCGGCGGAAAGGCCCCGCCGCACCGACGGGGCCGAAGCAGAGGTGCCGAGGAAGGTAAGTTCGAACACGTGTTGGCCTTTCTACCTGTCGTAGGCTTTCTCGTGCACATCTAGGGTGAAGAAGATGACCGTTCGTGAAGGCAACTGGCGGCAAAGGGTTTCAGAACAACCGTTGAGCTCCTGCCAACCACGCTTTTTGCACTCTTCGCAGATGGCGAAGATGATCCGTATGGATTTGGTCAGGCGTGCGCTGCGGAGCCCCTTCAGGTTGCCTACAAGCAACTCGCTTTTGCAGTTGCGATACGGATCTTGAACCAGAAGGTCTATCTTCTTTTCAATGCGTCGAGCGAGGGCCCGCTACTTCTGCGAGTTCCGGGCGGACTCCTCGGTGTAGTAACGTTCAAAGATTGCCAAATAGCTCCTCGTGCGTAAATAGGCTCTTGCCGTTCTGAAGTTGTGCCCGCGCACGTTCGATTGATGCCATCAACTCTTGATCAGACATCACATTCAGCGTTTCCATCAACCTGCCGAATGTCTCCAGACTCAGAATCACCGCCTGGGGCTCGCCTTCCTCTGATACAACATAGCGAATATCGCTTGTCAGATGTGGCACTGCGGTTTCCTTCAAGACTCTGCCCATGCGATTTTCTCTTTAAGCAGTCATTTCGAATTCATGTTCGATTATATCACTCTGGCGAAAAATCGACAAGACCCACTTTGGCCCATTTGTGCCTTCACGTTCACCTGCACCTCGACAAACTGCTTTACCACCCACACGTTGGTCAGCAGGTGCCGCGTGATCTCGCTCGCGCGGAAGGTCGCAGCGCAGCCGGCCAGCGCCAGCGGCAGAATGAGCTGATCGGCCAGGTGGCGATCCACCGGCGCGCCGCTGCGATGGTAGGCCAGGAAGACTTTCGTTGCTTCGTCGGCTACGGCCGCCGCCCGCTTCCCCCGCCGTCCGAAGCCGCTGAAGCCGGCGGTCACCGTTTCGCCGTCCGCGCCTTCGTACTCGGCGAAGAGGAAGACTCCCGCCCCCGGCCCCGGCGACGGCGCGTCCAGTAGCTCGATCTCCGCCCGCACACCCGCTGGCCGCAGCCGTTCCAGCGCTCGCTGCCGCATTCGCTTGCGGATATGCTCGGGTAGCTTGGATGTCGCAGATATGCCCCACAGCCGCTTCAGCGCCCCACGCTGGACTAACTGGAAAGTGGATATTGGATATTGGATATTGGGTATTGGATATTGGGTATTGGGTGTTGGATATTGGATGTTGGAGGTTGGACACTCGAAACTCGCCCCCTCAGCCCCCTCAGTTCCTTCCTTTCCTTCATTCTTCTTCTTTCCCTCTCCTTCCTTCCCCTCTATGAGAGCTTTGACTTCCCCTCTCCCCTGCGGATACCAACCCCACTTGCACAACTCAATTGTGGCGTTGATGCCCAACCGTGCAATTGCTGGCAGGTAGACGGATTGCAGGTAGTGAAACGGCGGGCTCCAGGCGACGTGGGTGCCGCCCCGCAGGACGAGCTGTGAATCTCCTTCGGCCATCGCCAGCGGCAGAAGCAGGGTCTGGAAGATGAGGGTGACCGAGCCGGCGCTGCCTCCTTTGCTCGCTTCTCGCACATCGAACACGTAGCGACCGGCCCGTGGTGCATGCTGCGGTTCGAAAACCAGCGTCTGCGAACCGACTGCATCACCCTCCAGCTCTGCTCCGCAGATCGCTGCTGTCGCCCGCGCTGCCGTCACATGCTGCGGCCGCAGGCCCGGCTGCCGCCGCCCGGCGCGGATGCGCTCGATGCATATCGGCCGTCCCGTGATAGCACTCAGGCTCAGCGCCGTGCGCAGAATCTGCCCGCCCCCTTCGCCGTGACTGCCATCAATGCGGATCATCACAGTTTCCTCAAACGGGGCTTGATGGGGAAGATGATGCGATACCTCGCAAGCGGCTACGAGGCGCCATTCGAAGCTACATGGATAGACCTAGAGAGAGGGTCAGGCTGGCTCCATGGTGAGGGGAATGCTCTCCCGAGCCACGTTCTGGTAGAACCTGAACCGTTCTCGCGCCATCCGCTGCCAGCGTTCCTGACCGATAACCCGAGGACCGATGAGAACGCCATACTCCAGCGACACCTGGGCGGCGATAGCACTGACCGCATCGCGCACGGGCCAACTTTCCTCATCCATAATGATGAGGATGTCGATGTCGGAGTCTGGACCACTGTCCCCACGAGCTTGCGAGCCGAACAGCATGGTTCGCTGCACAACCTGGCCATGAGCATGATGTAATCGTC
>CAZPMV010000184.1:0-6614 GCA_964587335.1 uncultured Anaerolineales bacterium | reverse complement strand
CATTTTCGCGATGCCGTGCCCTTGCAGGTCATCGGCGGCGGCCAGTAGCCGCTCAATCATTAAGTTAAGGTTGTAGCATAGGGCCTTGTGCCCGTTTTTGCTGCCCAAAGACGCCCACAAGAGGCTAAACTACGCTAACTAAATGACATTGAGTAGCCGCTCAGGAGAGCACAGGATGAATATCAGGGAGGCCATGGCTTGCTACCTGCCGCTGATCGAAGAGGCACTGCAAGCAGCTCTGCCAGCGTCGCACAAGACCCTGGCCGCACACCACGGCATGATGCACTATCACTTGGGTTGGGTGGATCAGAGGTTTCAGTCGAAGCCTGGCGGCGGCGGCAAGCGGCTGCGCCCCCTGCTCTGCCTCTTGGCCTGCGGAGCAGCAGGCAAGGACGTGCAGGTGGCACTGCCGGCGGCGGCAGCCATCGAAATCCTGCACAACTTCTCGCTGGTGCACGACGACATCGAAGATGACAGTCCCACCAGACGGGGCCGCCCGGCCGTCTGGGCGCTCTGGGGCGTGCCGCAGGCGATCAACATGGGCGACGCTCTGTTCGCCCTGGCGCACCGAACACTGGGGCAGCTCTCGGAACAGGCCGTGCCGGCCGGCCGCGTCTTGGAGGCGACCCACGCCTTCCACGATACGTGTGTAGCACTGACGGAGGGGCAGTACCTGGACATGAGCTTCGAAGCGCGGCCGGACGTGACCGTGGACGAGTACATGGAGATGATCAGGGGCAAGACAGCGGCGCTGATGGGGCTTTCGACCCAATTGGGGGCACTTCTGGCCGGAGCGGTTGCCGACAGGATCGGTCACTTCCACCGCTTCGGCAGGATGCTGGGGATCGCGTTTCAGATCGAAGACGACATCCTGGGCATCTGGGGTGATGAGGCGCTCACGGGCAAGTCGGCTGCGAGCGACATCCTGGAGAAGAAAAAGACGCTGCCCGTAGTCTACGCCCTGCAGAGCGCAGTCGGCGAGCGGCTAAGGGCGATCTACCAGAAGCGAGAACTGACACCCGAAGACACCCCCTCCGTACTGCTGTTGCTGGAAGAGGTCCACGCCCGCGGCTACGCCGAGCGGCTGGCTGAGGAAGCTCTCCGACAGGCGCTGGAAGCGCTGGCTGCCACAGGGCTAGGGGAAGCACCGCTTGCTCCGCTGCGAGAACTGGCCGCGCTGCTGCAAGGGCGGAATCGATGACGAAACAGGTCAGCCAAAGAGGCGGAAGATGCACTCAAGCAGCCAATTTCTCGCGCAGCGCCCGCTCGTATGCCTTCTCGAGCTTCTCCGTGCTAGCTTCGATGGAGTAGCGCTGCGCCGTGCGCCTGGCCTGCTGCGCAAGTGCATAACGTTCCGCAGTATCTCGTAGCAAGCGCACAACCTCGGCGGCGAAGGCCGTTTCGTCGCGCTCTGTCAGAACGCTGTCCACTCCCGACGTGAGCATATCCTCCGTCGCCCAGGTGCGCACCGCCACCGAGGGCAAGCCAGCGGCCAAGGCCTCCAACACCGACAACGGCTGGACTTCCGACCTGGATGCGAAGGCGAAGAGATCAGCAGCAGCCAGATAGTCGGGCACCTGGATGTGCTCCACGTAGCCAGCGAACACCACCGCACCGACGATGCCCAGCTCCTGCACCTGCCGCCGCAAGTGCTTCTCCTCCGGCCCGCTGCCGACTAGCATCAGCTTGCATCCAGACTCCTCCGCCAGCACCAGCCGGAAAGCCCGCAGCAGGAAGGGGATGCCTTTCTCCATGGCAAACCGCCCCACGTACACCAGCACTCGCTCGCCCGCGCCAAGGTCATGCTTCTTCCTGACCCACTCCCCTTCTCCTCCCCCGAAAGCATCCAGTCGCACAGGTGTGGGGATGATCTCCATGCACTGAGCGGCGCCGAGTTCCTCCAGCAGTTGCATCATATATTGCGAGGGACAGACCACCAGATCGCAATCGTTCACGTAATCGGCCACGACGCGCCGGATTGCCTTCTTGATCAGCGGATCGCCAGCTTCTCCTACGGGCACGTAGCAGGAGTAGTCCTCGTAGCGGCTATGGCAGGTGAAGGCCAGCGGCACCCGTAGCTTGCGGGCCACACGAACCGCTTCCCGCCCCATGATGGCGGGATGATGGCTGTGGATGACGTCAAGTCCAAGTGCGGGGAGAAGGCGCGAGATTCGAGGCGAGAAAGGCAAAGCCAGAGAGGCATTCAAGCTCTCAGGCAAATCAATGGCCGGATAGCGGAAGATGCCGTCCTCCTCATCCTCGTAGCCGCGACAGGCAGGGGCGAAGATGAACACCTCGTGCCCCCGATCCATAAGCCCGCGCCGGAAAAGGCAAATGGAGGTCACCACACCGCTGATGACCGGCTTGTACGTGTTAGAGAACATCCCAATGCGCACAGCGTTTCCTTCGATCTTCCGCTGACGACGTCAGACCATCAGCACTGCCTGGCCGCGGACGTCGCGCAGCCGTTTGGCCGCCGTTGCCTGCCCCTGCCGCTCCAAGTCCTTGGCGATGGCTTTCATTGCCTCCAGCAAGGCGTCATTGACCTGTTCGCGGTTGTGTTCCAGCATCGCTTGCGTCCCCTCGGGGAACTCTTCTTCCAGCAAGCGGTTGATGAAGCGAACCTCCGGCGGCATGCTGTGTTCGAGCATCTCCATGATCGCCAGCCAAATGGTTCGCAACCGCCCGATTGCCGCCGTCGCCCCTGTCTGTTCAGCCTCCTGCAGATTCATGGAGAGCACGGCCATCAGCATATCATTGATGCCGTCACTGTGTTCGCGCACGGCAGCGCGGGGATCCTCACTCTCCAGAAGCTTGCGCAGCAGCTTAGTCGCTCGCTCCGCCTCCCGCTGCACCTCTTTGTCCAATTTGTCTGTTAACTCGAGAAGGCGTGAACGCAAGGTGCGCAGCCGCCGGGCCTCCTGCTTCTGCCCCTCTTTGGCTACCGCATCCAGGCGAGCCGTGAGCGTCTGGAAGAAGCCGTAGTCCAGAAGCGGCCGCACCAACCGCACCAGCATCTCGAGCTCTTCGTCATCCTCAACCGCAATCAGCTTTTCGACCAGTTGCTCAGGCGTGGCAACGTCTCCCAGTCGCTCCAGTACCTCCCTCTCCGTCTTGGCTTCCTTGCCCCAGGATGTCATGTCCAAGAGCTGATTGCGCAGCGCCAGCATCTGGCGGGCCTGCATGTCCTGGCCGTCCTCCTCTGCCCGCTCGGCCATGGAACTGAGCAGAGCGAAGAATTCGTAGTCCAACTCCTCGTCGTGCTCCTTCACAATGGCCTGCAGCATATCCTCGTTGCCACGAGCATCCAACAGCCGCTGAATGAGCCGTAGCTGTGCTCGTTGCTCTTCCAGTTGCTCCGGGGTCACACCATCGGCGATCACAATGGCGTCCAGCAGGCTGAGCAGGGTGAGGTACTGCTTGGCCTGGAAGAGATACCCTTTGCGCTGCTGCTGCGGCAGGCTGTTCATCAGAGTGGTGGTCATCTCCCCAATGACCTTCTGGCGCTGCGTCTCGCCCATATCCACCTGTTGAGGCACAAAGACGCCCAAGAACTCCTTGTCAGCATCGTGATACAGGAGCGGTGCGCTCATCACTCCCCTGTGCTGACAGGCAGGACAGACGACAGCGTTGAGCCGCCCCTCCAGCAACTGCATCTTCAATTCCGGCTGCCGTCGGGCATCAACAATGGTGTGCAACTCGACTGTGACCGGCTTGCCGCAGTGGGGACACCGGACACGCACCGGACGAGGCATAAAAAGGGGTATGGACATAAGCTTGGCTTCCTCTCCTATCCTAGGGCCTGAATGGTCAGCGGAACAGCGGAACAAGCGGAATGACCCCCTACCTTTCCGCTTCTCCGCTGACTTGCTCGAGTGAGTAGTACAGTTTGGCGTAGGGGCGACCGGCCGGTCGCCCCTACGGGCTTAGGAGGCGGGCGACCAATGCCGAAGGGTTGGTCACCGTGGCGATCTCCACTTCGACCTGGGTGAGACCCGCTCCGGCGGCCACGCGGCGGGCAAAGGCTTGATCAACCAGATCCGCTGGGGTGTGAGCGTCACTGTTGACCAACAGACGAGCTCCTGCCTGGCGGGCCACCTGAGCCACATGGCCATTGGTCAGGCAATGCCCGTGCCGCGTGCTGATCTCCAGATGGACACCGTTCGCCGCCGCCAGCTTCGCCTCCCGCAAGGTAACGAAGCCAGGATGGGCCAAGATGTCCACGTGCGGGCATTCGACAGCCGCCGCGTTAGTGCCCGCCACCACCGGCTCCACAGGGGTCTCCCCATGCACGACGACGAGGGGCAGGCCCAACTCCTTGGCCCTCTCGGCCAGCGCCCCGATGCGGCCTGGCGCCACGTGGGTCAGCTCCACGCCGGGCACGATGCGTAGCGGCCAGTCATGCCCCTGCTCCTCGACAAAACGTAGCAGCCATTCGGCCAGTTGCTCCAGGTTCGAACTGTCGGCGTGATCGGTGATGCCAAGAGAGCGATATCCCTTGACCACCGCACGCCGGACGAGTTCACTGGGCAGCAAGGCCCCATCGCTGAAGAACGTGTGAACGTGCAAATCAATCCGCTGAGCACGCTGGGACATATTCACCTCCCTGTTTGCGCCTGTTCGTACGCCGCGGCGGTAAGCGCGGCAATACGATCCCAGTTGTACTTGTCCCGAACAAGTTGATAGGCGGTGGCAGCCCACGATTGAGCCAGATCCGGCTGGGTGAGCGTGCGCACGATGCCCCGGGCCAGCGATTCGGGATTGCCTGGGGGCACGGTGACACCGCTTTGGCCACAGCGCACCACTTCCTTCAGCCCCCCGACTTCGCTGACGATGACCGGGCATTTGGCCGCCATGGCTTCCAGCGCTACGATGCCAAAGGGCTCGTACAAGCTGGGGAACACGGCCACGCTGGCCAGGCGGTAGAGGCGATCACGATCATGATCGCTGATGAAGCCAGCGAATAACACATGGGACTCAATCCCCAACTCGCCGGCACGGCGGCGCAGATTGTCCAGCTCGGTGCCCCTGCCAGCGAAAACGAACTTGGCCTGGGGGCACTGGACCAGCACGCGCGGCACAGCCTCCAACAGAGTATGCACTCCCTTCTGGTACTCCACCCGTCCCACGAAGAAGACTATCTTCTCCTCAGGCAGGGCGTAGAGGTCGCGTAGGGGCGAACGGCCGTTCGCCGGTACGGACCGGTCGAAGCCGGTGACATCCACGCCGTTGGGTACCACATCCACTCTGTCAGCGGACGCACCGAAGCAATCCTGCATCTGCAGAGCCATGTAGCGGCTGGTCACGATGATGCGCTGCGCTTCATCAACCAGCCATTGCTCGGTGTTGTGGATAGCTGCCGCCACCTCACCATTCAGATACCCCCCTCCCCGCCCCCGCTCGGTGGCGTGCATGGTGACGACAAGCGGGGTCTTGAAACTACGCTTCAGAGCGCAGGCGGCGAAGGCCACCAGCCAGTCGTGGGCGTGGATGATGTCGAACCCGCCCACTTGCGGCCACAACTGCTCGACATACCGTTCCAACTCGTCGTTGGTTTGCCGGGCAATGCAGAAAACGCCACCACTGGTCTGCACAGGCGGCGACACGCGGTGCACCGTCATGCCCCCCACGGAGTCGCTCAGCTCGCCGCCAGCCCAGGCGGGGGTGATCAGATGCACCTCTACCCCCTGCCGGTCGAGGGCTGGGGTCAATTCCATCACGTGTTTGCCCAACCCCCCCACAACGTGGGGAGGGTATTCCCATGAAAGCATCAACACGCGCATGATGACTTCCGTGATAACTCCAATGACGGTCAGCGACCAGCGGTCAGCACCTGCGGCTGGGCGAAGATGTCATCTCCAGCAATGCGATAGGCAAAGATGGGCGCGTGCAGCCAGCTACCCTGATCATCAAAGCGAATGTCGCCGCTGAGACCCTCCACGTGAATAGCAGGCAGAGCAGCCATCACCCCTTGCCGCGTCGGACGGGAGTTCTGCATTATGTCGAGCTTTATGGCGTCCAACAACACGTTGGCGGCGTCGTAGGCCAGGATGGCATTAGGGCCTGGCAGTCCGCCGGCCAGCGCCTGGTAGCCACTCACGAACGATAAAGGCAACGCGTCCGCAGCGGCGGGCAGCACACTGCTCACCCAGATCAGCCCTTCGGTCACTTCCCCTGCCCGCTGAACCACGACCGCCCGCCCCGCCTCCGGCCCAGCAACCATGATGAAGTCAGCGGAGAAGCGGAAAGGTAGGGGGTCATTCCGCTTGTTCCGCTGTTCCGCTGACCATTCAGGCCCGGAGATGTCAGAGGCTCCTGCCAGGCTCAGCAGTTCGTCGGCTACCTGCTCTGCATTGCCACCCAGAGCCAGAGGCACGCGCTTCGCCTCCGATGCCTCCCGCATCGGCTCAATCGGCTGACAGCCTTGCCGCGCCGCAGCTAGCAGCGGCGCGGCAAAGTCGCCTGTGGAACCGACCGCCAGTAGGGGCGACCGGCCGGTCGCCTCTACTGCACCGGATGACTCCGCGGACACAGCCTGCCCAATGGCCGCTTCGGCCAAGTCAGCGTCGCTGGCAAAGAGGCGAAAAGCGTTGGAATGGGCAGCGATCACCTCG
>CAZPMV010000183.1:2041-6634 GCA_964587335.1 uncultured Anaerolineales bacterium | reverse complement strand
CACTCAATGACGACAGCGACAGCGATGGCATCCCCAACTACCTGGACTACGATCCGGCCGGTTACCTCTACGATGAAAGCACTGCACAGATTCTCTCGGGCGGCTTCGTCAGCGCCAGCGGCCCGGGTGGCATTAGCGTTGTTGCCGACGGTTCAACGGGCTACTACCAGTTCTTCACCGATGGCACGCCCGGCGTCTACACTATCTTCGTGTCACCGCCGCCGGGGTACATGCCCAGCTCAAGCTGTCTGCCGCTCGACCCGCCGCCCTTCGATCCCACCGGTGCTGGTACGGACCCCGTCATCCTGGGCAGCGGTGAGAATGAGACTACAGGCTTCCTGACGTCCAACGCTTGCACGCCCCACTATACCACCATTGACCTCGCACCCGGCGACCCTGCCGTCATCAACAACAACTTCCCCTTCCAGTTCGCGGCACTGGGTTCTGTCGAGGGTATGGTGTGGTGGGATGTGGACGGCGACGGCAGCCAGGATCCGGGCGAGCCTGGCATTCAGGGCGTGGATGTGGTGCTGTCGGACGATCTGATGTTCTCCACCACCGACGCCGGTGGCCACTACACCTTCGCTGGTGTAGCGGCGGGTACACATAGTATCAAGGTTGCCGCCGACGAGTTCCTGCCGGGGGGCACGCTGGAGATGTGGGTGGCCAGCCCGCAGGATGCAGCGCCTGATGACGTGGACTCCGACGGACACGAGGCCACTCATGATGCCAATGTGACTGTGGAGGCAGGCGGTGTCACCGTCACCGACTTTGGCTTCGACATCCCATCCGACTATGTCATCAGCAAGCAGATGAACACACCAGAGCCAGTCCGACTCGATGACCTGGTCAGCTTCACCATTTTCATCACCAACACTGGCTCGACGAGCATCTCTGTTCTGCCTCTGCAAGAGGTCTACGACATCACGTATCTGATGTATGGTTACGATGGTGTGTACGCCAACCCTGCCTCGGATGACACTCTCGATGACGGCGTGATCAAGTGGGGCGATCTGACCCTCAGTTTCGGCCAGGATCTGGCGCCTGGAGCCAGCTTTGTTGTGGTGGTGAGTTTCACGGCTCAGAGGGACACCACGGAGCTGCCAGGTGGCGAGACGGAGATCACGGCCATGGTGGATGGCGCCTGGGCGGACCCGGATGGCGTTGGACCGCTGGAGGACCTGGAACAACTGCCGCAGCAGGAAGCCAGCGACAGAGTGCAGATCATCAATCCCACGGCGGTAGTACTGGCGTCTCTCGACGCTGTGGCAGAGACAGGGGGAGTGTTGTTGTGTTGGGAGACGGTCAGCGAAGTGGATATTCTGGGTTTCAACCTGCTACGCAGCGAGGTCGTAGGAGCGAACGGTCGTTCGCCCCTACTGAGTGTGAACGAGGAATTCATCTTCGCACAGTACTGTGGGGCTGATAGGGGTAGTGCATACGCCTATAGCGACGGGGGGGTAGTTTCGGGGAGGACATACGAGTACGTGTTGGAGATAGTGAGATTGGACGGCGGGGTGGAGCAGTGGGGGCAGGTTTCGGTTGCCATGGGCTTAGTAGGGGTGCAGTTGCCCTCGGTTATGTGAGGAGAGACGACAGACCGATGATGGCAGCAAGGCAACACATCTGGCTGGGCTTGGTCCTGCTATTGCTGCTTATCCTTGTCCTCACCGTTGGGAGGCCACATGCTGACGCTGCGATGGGGCACAGATTTTCACGGATTGACACGGATAGAATTGGATTGTCATGGCGATCAGCCACAGAAACCAGCGTTCATCCGTGGGAATCCGCGTCCTATCCTGCGCCACCTGATGGCATTATGTCCCTGGTGCAACGGCCAGGCATCTACGCTGTCTGGGACTATTCGCCAAGCTACCTGACCCCGCTAGAGCGCTACCACATCGTGGGTAGCCACATCACAGTGAATTGGGCCAGGGTGCAGAACCAGCCGGGGGTGTACGACTGGAGCTTCGTGGACAACTGGCTGGAGCGCGTGCAGACTACGGGCAAGACAGCGGCCTTCGGCATCAGCGCCTACAACGGCCGCTACTCGCCTGGCCTGGATGCCCTGCCGGAGTTCCTGCGCGAGAGCCCCAACGCGGTCGTTGACGTAGGCGGCGGTTGGTTGGTCCCCAGGTACTGGCATCCCACGTACCGCGACGCCTATCGGCAATTCATCTTCGCCCTCGGCGAGCGCTACCGCAACGACCCACGTGTGGAATGGGTCGCCATTGGCGCGGGGCTGTATGGTGAAACCTGGGCCTGCAATACGCAGGACAACGACGCGCTGGCCGCTGCAGGGTTGACGAGCGGTCTGTGGATTGAGACCGTCAACCAAATCGTTGACTGGTATGTAGATGCCTTCAGCGAAGACGGTCAACCGCAGAAAACGCTCATGGTGCAATCGGCTCCCTTCATCTTCCACCGCAGTGAGCGGCGGGAGATTGGCTTCCATGCTGCCAGCCGGGGCGTGGGCTTCTCCCTCAACGGCCTGTACCCGGATCGGGAAGGAGCGACCTTCGGAGACGCTGGCAGTTGTCCGTACTGCGGCACGTACGACATGGTGCTGTTGTACAACCAGACCTTGCCGACGACTTACGAGACCTATGACTACATGCTCTGTGACCCCACCCAGGTGTACTGGGGCATGCTTAACGGTCTGGACAAGCACCCTGCCTACCTGAGGCTGAACATTGACCTCTTCCGGGAATACGATCCGGCGAGGTACCCAGAGACCGCTGGCTTTGGTCCCGACAAGGTCGAGAATCTGGCTGTTTTTGATTGGGTGGAGCACTATGTGGGCGCGACACTGGAGAACACCCCCAGCGTCTGGGTCGCCATGCGCGAGCATCGTGTGCCTTGGAAGACATGTTGGCAGGATGAGCCCAGTCCGGGACCCTGGTATCCGCAGTGGGGCAACTATGATTTTTGGCTGGAACAGGATGACAATATTCCAGGCGGCCGCACGGTCCCTGAGACCAACGATTCCAGCATCACCGAAATGGGCGACAACGATCATCCGTACAATCCCGCGCTGCCGTCAGGCCGCGAAGGTTGGGCCGTCCGTCGTACGGGCCAGGCGACGGGCAATCCCCACATGTTCTTCAAGGTGGATGACGACTATGTCTTTGGTGGCTCCAACGCTGTCACGATCACCGTGACCTATCTCGACGAAGGCGCCGACATCTGGAGCCTGCGCTATGATGCCGTTGGCGGGGTTGAGCGGGAAGCTCGGCCGCAAGGCAGCGGCGTCTCTTGGGTCCAGAAGGAAAGCAGCAACGAGTGGCGGACGGTGGAGTTCGTTCTCCAGGATGCTCGTTTCGCCAACGGTTTGGCCGGAGGCAGCGACTTCCTACTCGACTGCCACGATGATGGAGACGAATGGATCCACTTCGTCGACGCAAGCAGGGGGGACGCTGGTAGTAGTATCATCGGTGATGTGGTGTGGTGGGACATTGACGGGAACGGGCGGCAGGATCCAGGCGAGCCGGGCATACCGGGAGCGGATGTGGTCGCATCGCGACAGGGCGGCGGCCTGATGCACTCGACCACCGATGCCAGCGGTCACTACACCTTCAGCAGTGTGCCGGCGGATACCTACGTTGTCAAGATCGCCGATGACGAGTTCCAGTCGGGTGAGACGCTGGACAGGTGGGTTGCCAGCCCGCGGGACGCTGCGCCTGACGAAAAGGACTCGGACGGACACGAGGCCACGCACGACGTGAGTGTTACAGTGCTGGAGGGCGAGGTCGACACGACCACCGACTTTGGCTTCGATATACCGTCGAGCTACATAATCAGCAAACAGGTGAATGCGGGGGAGGCGGTGCGGCCTGGTGATCCAATTAGCTTCACCATTCGTATCACCAACACTGGCTGTACGATGATCGCTCTTCTGCCCCTGCAGGAGGTCTACGACACTGCATACCTGACGTACGGCTACAGTGGCAAGCATGCTGATCCTATCTCGGACGACGACGTAGACGACGGCGTGATTGAGTGGAGCGACCTGACAGTCAGTTTTGGGCGAGACTTGCAGCCTGGGGAGAGCTTCACGGTGCTGGTGAGTTTCACGGCTCAAATGGACACGACGGAGCTAGCGGACGGCGAGACGAAGAGCAGTGCCACGGTGGCTGGGGCGAGGGCGGACCCCGATGGTTCTGGTCCGTTGGGTGATCTGGAGATGCTGCCGCAGCAGGGGGCGAGCGGAGGCGTGCGGGTGAGCACTCCCACGGGGCTGGTGCTGGCCAGTCTCCAGGGAGAGGCGCAGCCGGATGGGGTGACGATCCGGTGGGAGACGGCGAGTGAGGTCGGGGTATTGGGCTTCAACGTGCTGCGCGGGGAGGCTGGAGGGGAGATGGGGGTGATGAACGAGGCGTTCATCTTTGCCCGGTATGCTGGGGCTGATCAGGGTGCTGCATACGACTATGGCGATGAGCGGGTGATTTCTGGGCGGAGTTACGACTACGCGTTGGAAGTTGTGAGACTTGATGGCAGTGTGGATCAGGGTGGCGACGCTACCGTCCGTGTGGGATGGTGGGTTCGGTTGCCGTTGCTCATGTGACCAGTGCGTTGGATATTGGATATTGGATA
>CAZPMV010000183.1:0-1941 GCA_964587335.1 uncultured Anaerolineales bacterium | reverse complement strand
ATTGGATAAATGGGACGCCGATGAAAAACGAACATAAGACAAGAGCCCAACTCATGCAGGAATTGGCGGAAATGCGCCAACGTCTCGCTGAATTGGAGGCGTCGGGAGCCCGCCCCGCCCCAAGCGGGGCCCTGCTCGATCAGGCGGACGACGCGGTGCGCGAGAGCGTGGCGCGCTACCGCAGCATGTTTGACGGCGTGCCTGTAGGGCTCTATCAAACCTCGTCGGAGGGGCAGATTCTCGACGCCAATCCGGCCTTGGTGAAGATGCTGGGCTACCCCGATCAGGAGGCTTTACTCAAGACAAAGGCGGGCGACATGCACGTGGATTCCCAGGCTCGCGAGCGATGGCAGGCCCTGGTGGAGAGGGAAGGGATCGTGCGTGATTTCAGGATGCAAATGCGTCGCTTCGACGGCTCGGCCATTTGGGTGAAGGATAGCGCCCGAGTTGTATACGATGCCACCGGTCGCGTTCTGTACTACGAGGGGGCCCTGGAGGACATCACCGAGCGCAAGGGGGCGGCGGAGGCGTTGAAGCAAACCATGGCAGAGTTGGCTCGTTCTAATGCTGAACTGGAGCAGTTTGCCTACGTAGCCTCCCACGACCTGCAAGAGCCATTGCGCATGGTGGCGAGCTACATGCAGTTGTTGCAGCGGCGATACCAGGGCAAGCTTGATGCCGATGCTGACGAGTTCATCGCCTATGCCGTGGATGGAGCCAAGCGCATGCAGGCGCTGATTAATGACCTACTGGCCTATTCCCGAGTGAGCAGCCGGGGCAAGCCCTTCGAGCCAATCGACTGTGAGGTCGTTCTTGACGAGGCGCTGGCTAATCTGCAGATGGCTATCGAGGAGAGTGATGCCGTGATCATCCGCGATCCCTTGCCCACCGTGATGGCCGACGGGACACAACTGATGCAGTTGTTTCAGAACCTCATCGGCAACGGTATCAAGTTCCAGAACGGGAGGGCGCCGCACGTTCATGTCTCGACCGAGCGCCAGGCAGGCGAATGGGTTTTCTCAGTGTGCGACAACGGCATTGGCATAGACCCGCGATATCACGAGCGCGTCTTCGCCGTCTTTCGACGCCTGCACACCCGGGAGGAGTATCCCGGAACCGGCATCGGCCTGGCGATCTGCAAGAGGATCGTAGAACGCCACGGTGGGCGAATCTGGGTAGAGTCGCAATCTGGAGAAGGCTCGACATTCCACTTCGCAATCCCCTGACAAAGGCAAATGACAAGGCAAATGACCATGACTAGTCAAAGGATCGGAAAGCCGATTGAGATCCTGTTGGTGGAGGACAACCCTGGCGATGTGCGTCTGACGTTAGAAGTGTTCAAGGAAAGCAAGATGCACAACAACCTGAGCTCGGTCGGGGATGGCGTGGAGGCCCTGGCCTTCCTGCGCCGGGAGGGGAAGTATATCCAGTCACCTCGTCCGGATCTCATTCTGCTCGACCTTAACCTGCCGAAGAAAGATGGCCGCGAAGTGCTGGCGGAGATCAAGGAAGATCCCGACCTGAGACGCATCCCGGTGGTGGTCCTGACCACCTCTCAGGCGGAGCAAGACGTGCTGCGGTCCTACAACCTGCACGCGAATTGCTATATCAGCAAGCCGATTGACCTGGAGCAGTTTATTACGGTAGTGAGGTCTATTGAGGATTTCTGGCTGGCCATCGTGAAACTGCCGTCACGATGAGGATGGAGGGAGTGCACATGGACGATAAGCCCATCAGAGCCCTGCTGATCGAGGACAATCCCGGAGATGCTCGACTGATTGGGGAGATGCTGGCCGATGTGAAGAGCCCGCCCTTCGAAATCGAGCGCGCCGAGCGGCTCTCGGCCGGCCTGGAATGCCTGGCTGAGGGGGGCATTGATGTGGTTCTGTTGGATCTTTCGCTGCCCGACAGTCATGGTCTGGAGACCTTCGCCAGGGTGCA
>CAZPMV010000182.1:0-6667 GCA_964587335.1 uncultured Anaerolineales bacterium | reverse complement strand
GGCAACTGGCCCATACGGGGAAGGCGTGGTATAATGCTTGCGTGCAGAATGCTTGATGAATGGGGGGAGATCTGTGACAGTTGCGTCGCGTGAACTGAGCCCCGCGCAGCTACGGCGGCGCGGCGAAGTCAAGGACCTGGATTTTCAATGTACTGACGAACTTCCCGAATTGACGGAAATCATTGGCCAGGAGCGGGCCACCCGGGCCATCGAGTTCGGCATTGACATTCCCGCCCGCGGCTATAACGTCTATACCATGGGCCCTGCCGGTGCGGGCAAGACCTCGACCCTCATGCGTTACCTGGAACGCAAGGCCAGCACCCGTGACCTGCCCGACGATTGGGGTTACGTCAATAACTTCAGAGACCCCCAGAGCCCGGACGCTCTGCGACTGCCGCCGGGCGGTGGTTGCGCCTTTCAGGACAAGGTAGACGAGTTGCTGAGCAGTTTGGCCGAGGAACTGCCCAGGGCCTTCGAGAGTGAACAGTACGAGGAGCATCAGCAGAAGCTGGCTCGCGAGTTGGACGAACGGCGTAAGGTCGAATTCAAGAAGATGGAAGCGCTCGCTGCCGAGAGCGGTTTCGCCATCGTGCAGACGCCGATGGGCTTGGTGTTGGCCCCCGTCATGGAGGGCAAAGTGCTGAACCGCGAGCAGTACATGGAACTTCCAAAGGAGCGGCAGCAGGAGCTGGAAGCACAGGAGCCGATGCTCCAGGAGGAACTGCAGGCCACACTGCGCCGTGTGCGTGACCTGGAACAGGAGGCCAGAAAGCGCATGCGCAATCTGGATCAGGAGGTCGCCGCGGCGGTGGTGGCGCCTTTCTTCCAGCCGTTGCTCGACGAGCATGCAGCCTGGTCTGCGGTCGTCGCCTATCTGCAGGCGGTGCAGAGTGACGTCGTGGAGCGCACAGGGCGTATACGGGCAGCGCTAGCAGGAGAGGATGGTTCAGAGGAGTCCGCGAGCGCGCCGGCATGGCTGCCCTCGCCGGCAGGCTCGCCCTTTGATCGCTATCGCGTCAACGTCGTCGTGGATCACTGCGACCAGGAAGGGGCGCCGGTCGTGTTGGAGACCAACCCCACGTACCACAACCTGATCGGGCGGTTGGAACACCGCGCCCAGTTCGGCACGCTGGTCACCGATTTCCGCATGATCCGCGGCGGCGCGCTGCACCGCGCTAACGGCGGCTATCTGGTGGTGGATGCGCGGGCGCTGCTGCGCCAGCCGCTGGCTTGGCAGGCCCTCAAGCGCAGCTTGCATCACAAGGAGATACGCATCGAAGACCCTGGGCGGCAGATGGGGATCATTGCCACCACGAGCCTGACTCCGGATCCTATCCCCCTGGACGTGAAGGTGGTGCTCATCGGCGACGCCCAGACTTACTACATCCTCTACGCCATGGACGAGGAGTTCCAGAAGCTGTTCAAGGTGCGGGCCGACTTCGCCGTGGACATGGAGTGGAACCAGGATAACGTGGAGAAGGTGGCGCGCTTCATCCACGACCGCTGCGAGGATGAAAGACTGCCTCACTTCGACCCAGGAGCGGTGGCCAAGGTTCTGGAATACAGCGCCCGCCTGGTGGAAGATCAGCACAAGCTCACCACCCGCTTTGCGCACGTGTCCGACATCATCTGCGAGGCGGCCTATTGGGCGATGCGGGCAGGGCATGATCCGGTCACGGCAGGGGACGTGCAGAAGGCCATTGACGAGCGCATCTACCGCGCCAACCAGATCGAGGAACGGATGAGGGAGCGGATCACCGAAGGGACGATCATGGTGGACACCGCGGGCGAGGTGGTGGGACAGGTCAATGGGCTGTCGGTGGTCATGCTGGGGGATTATCAGTTTGGCCGTCCCAGCCGTATCACTGCCCGCACTTACCTGGGTCAGCAGGGTGTGATCAACATCGAGCGGGAGGCGCGGCTGAGCGGGCGCATTCATGACAAGGGCATGTTGATCCTGGCTGGCTACATGGGCGGCAAGTATGCCCAGGATGTTCCCCTCAGCCTCTCCGCCAGCGTGGCCTTCGAGCAATCGTACTCGGGGGTGGAAGGGGATAGCGCCTCCGTTGCCGAGACATGCGCGCTGCTTTCTAGCCTCTCTGAATTGCCCATACAGCAGAGCATCGCTGTCACGGGCTCCATCAATCAGAAGGGCGGAGTGCAAGCCATCGGCGGGGCGATCCACAAGATCGAGGGCTTCTTCGAGGTCTGCCGGGCCGCGGACGGTGGCCTGACCGGTGAGCAGGGTGTGATCATCCCCGAGGCCAACGTGCGCCATCTCATGCTGCGAGAAGAGGTTGTTGAGGCGACGGAGAAGGGGCTTTTCCACGTCTATCCGGTGCGCACCTTGGATGAGGCCATCCGCATCCTTACCGGTGTCCAGGCGGGCGAGCGGGACGAGGAAGGAAACTACCCTGAGGACTCCGTCAGCGGGCGGGTGCAAGCGAGGTTGAAGGATCTGGCAGAACGGCTTAAGGCCTTTGGCCGCGAGCCAGACAAGAAACCCGATGCCGGACAGAAGGACGAACTAAGGGACGAACTAGGGGAAGAAGAGCCGGAAGCGAGCGGAGACGCCCAAGGTGAGGAAAGTGATGGTTCCGAAGGAGGTGGGGATGACGCGGAGTCCCTGCGAATGGGCTGCTGAGGTACTGGGCAGCGGCAACGATATCTTGGTGACTGTCAAGGTCCTGTGGCTGGACCTACTCAGCCAGGGGATTGGCACTGGCCTTTCCGTGGACGCGTTCACTGCTCTGCTGGAGGCCGATGAGCGCTTCGAGTTCTTCGAGGGGATTGACGACGGCGACGGGGACGAGGAAGAGCGGGCTCTGATGGAGGAGATGGGCTTGCACAGCGGCCTCCGCGTGAAGTTGGCCGGCAGGGAGTTGACGCCAGAGTACGTTGCCCGTATGCTGCAGGAGAGCACGCAGAATATGTTGGAGGCGCTGGAAGGCGCCTGGGAAGTGCGCCCTGATGACGATCCGGAGGCCGAGCAGCAGCTTCTGGAGATCCTGACCATGGCGCAACGGCTGAAGCACGAGGTAGATCAGGCTCTGGAGGAGGTGGGTGAGGAGGGTGAATAGACCGACGAGACCAGGTTGGACATCTATCATTCATTCATTCATTCAATTTATTCGTTTTTTCCCTTGTGCAGCCAATCACTGCATGAGCTCACTTCAATAGTTCATAGAACGTGGAGGTCCTAACATGAGAGTGGAACTCATTCTTCGTATCATAGGGTTCATCGTTGTTGCTATCATCGGTTGGCAGGTAGGCGGCATGGTTTCTGGCCGTCCCAACCCTCTGCAAGATCCGATAGCGTTGCGCTATGTGATCGGCGGAGCGGTGGCGGGAGGCGTCTTGGGCTTCGCTATCGCGCCCTGGTTGACTCTTCGACCCAGCGCCTGGGCTCGTCGTGTCATCCGTCAACTGTCGGCGGCTCAACTAGTGGCCGGCACCATAGGGCTGGTAGTGGGCTTGATCATCGCCGCCCTGCTGGCCTGGCCGCTCGGTCTTCTTCCGGAGCCGTTCAACAGAATCCTGCCGTTCATCGGGGCCATTGTCTTTGGCTACCTGGGCATAATGATCACCGTGATGCGTCAGCAGGATTTGAGAGCCCTCTTCGGTGGGTGGCGGACCCGCGCCAAGGCCGAGGAGGCCAAGGAGGAAGGCAAGGCCGAGGAGGAAACGCCGGTCCTGCTGGATACTAGCGTGATCATTGATGGTCGCATCGCTGATGTCGCGGCCAGCGGCTTCATCCGCGGCCCGATGATTGTGCCCCATTTTGTGCTCAGCGAATTGCAGTACATTGCCGACTCGCCCGACACCCTGCGCCGCAATCGGGGGCGACGCGGGCTGGAGATCCTGGAGCAGTTGCGCAGGGATACCCCCGATAAGATCCGTTTCTCGGACATGGACGTGCCGGAGGTGCGGCAGGTGGATGACAAGCTCGTGCAACTGGCGCAGCGCCTCAAATGTCCCATCGTGACCAATGACTACAATCTCAATCGTGTCGCGGTTCTGCAAGGGGTCGATGTTCTCAACGTCAACGAGTTAGCCAATGCTGTCAAGACGGTTGTGCTGCCCGGTGAGACGATCTCTGTGGACGTCATCCAAGAGGGCCGAGAGATGGGGCAGGGTGTGGGTTATCTCGACGACGGAACGATGATCGTTGTGGAGCAGGGACGACTGTTCCTGGGCCAGGAGATCCAGGTGGTGGTGACCAAAGTGCTGCAAACGGACAAAGGGCGCATGCTCTTTGCTCAGCCGCTGGAAGGACGTTGAGCATGTTGTGGTAAACACTTATCTTCCCGCGGGCTGTGCTACCTCTTGAGCCTACGGGAGGATCGGCGAATGCACGTGGAAGGACACGAAAGGAACGAAAGAAGGACACGAAAGGAACGAAAGAAGGAAGGAAGTGACGGTCATTACCTTATCGCGAGAATTGGGTAGCGGAGGCGATCTCATGGCCACGTTGGTGGCCGAGCGGTTGGGGTTGGGCTGCGTGGATCGTGAGCGGCTGTATCGCGCCGCTCTGGCTGTCGGCGTGTCGGAGGCCGCTCTCCTGGAACTGGAGCTGTCGGCCGAGCAGCCGCTGGTGGTGCAGATTCTGAGTTCGCTCCGCTCGGTGCCGCCCACGCCGCTGGAGGCACGGCAGCGCAGCGCCTTCGCACCACCGCTGACCAGCCCGCTGGCGGGCATTTTCTCTCCCGTGTTACCGCCAGCCACCATCGCCGTCGCTGAGCTGGTGAAGATGTTGAATCAGGTCATCGAGAAGCGGGCCCGGGAGGGGAACGTGCTCCTCGTGGGGCAGGGGACGCAGGTGCTACTGCGCAGCTACCCAGGTGCTCTGCACGTGCGCGTCGTTGCCCCGCAGGAGCATCGCATCGCTACGCTCCAGGCCAGCGAGAAGTTGAGCAAGACGGCTGCACTGCGTAAGATGCGGAGCAGCGATCGGGAACGGGCGGAGTACGTGCGTCGCTTCCACAACGCCCACTGGAACGATCCCCTGCTGTACCACCTGGTCATCAACACCGCCCTCGTGCCGGTGCCCGTGGCGGTGGAGCTGATCGCTGCTGTCAGCAGCGGGCTGGCGGCGGTGTCAAAAGGAGAACTAGGACAATGAGCCTGAGAGTTTACAACTACCTCACCCGCCAGATGGAGGAATTTGCGCCTCTGCACGAGGGTTGGGTGGGCATGTACGTCTGCGGGCCGACGGTGTACGACCACTCCCACATCGGCCACGCCAAGACCTACGTCTCCATGGACGTGGTCGTGCGCTACCTCCGCTACCTGGACTATCGGGTGCGCTACGTGCAGAACATCACCGACGTTGGGCATCTGCTGGATACGGGCGAAGATCGCATCCTCAAAGGGGCAGCGCGGGATCGGGTGCAACCGATGGAGTTGGTGGAGTTCTACGCCCGCAGCTATTTCGAGGACATGGACGCGCTGCGCGTAACGCGGCCGGACATCTCGCCCCGAGCCAGCGGTCATATTCTGGAACAGATCGAACTGGTCAAGGAGCTGCTGGCCCGGGGGCACGCCTATGAGGCCAATGGCTCCGTGTACTTCTCTGTGCAAAGCTTTCCTGAGTACGGCAAGCTCTCGCACCGACGGGTGGAGGAGACGCAGACGCGAAAGGAGCGAAAGCAGGAGGGCGTGCGGGTGGACGTGGAGCGGGACAAGCGCCATCCGGCCGACTTCGCCCTGTGGAAGCGGGCGGAGCCGGAGCACATCATGCGCTGGTCCAGCCCCTGGGGCTCAGGCTTCCCTGGCTGGCACGCCGAGTGCACGGCCATGTCCACCAAGTACCTGGGCCAGCCCTTCGACATCCACGGTGGCGGCGTAGACAACCTCTTCCCCCACAACGAGTGCGAGATCGCCCAGGCGGAGGCAGCGACAGGTGTGGCCTTCGCCCGCTACTGGCTGTTGACCGGCACGCTCACGGTGGGCGGAGTGAACATGAGCAAGTCGCTGGGCAACTTCGTGACCATCAAGGAAGCCCTGAAGCGCTGGCGGCCGGAAGCCATTCGGTTCTTCGTCCTCAATAGCCACTACCGCAGCCGCGTTGATTTCAGTGAGGCGGCGTTGGATGCTGCCGGCCGCGGCGTGGAGCGGCTGCATGGCGCGGTGGCCGTCCTGCGTGGTCTCTTGCGCGCTGGAGCCGACGGAGGCGAGGTGGACGCGGCCTGGGCGGACAGGCTGGCCGACGTGCGCACACGCTTTGCCGTAGCCATGGACGACGACTTCAACACGGCGGGCGCGCTGGGCGTGCTGTTCGAACTCACGCGGGAGGTGAACAGCCTGCTCGGTTCGGGCGAGCCGACCAGCCAGGCTACGCTGGCGGCCATCGATAACGTCTATCGAGACTGCGGCGAGGCGGTGCTGGGACTGATTCCCGATCCGCTGCCACAGCAGGCGGGCGCGGGCTTGGAGGATGCGCTGGTGCGCCTGCTTATCGAATTGCGGCAGGAAGAGCGGGAGAAGAAAGACTGGGGGCGGTCCGACGCCATCCGCGACCGCCTGGCAGAGATCGGTGTTGTACTGGAGGATGGGCCGGATGGGACGCGCTGGCGGCTAGGGCGGTAGATTGGGAAACTCGGAAACTGGTGAATTGGTATATTGGGAAATTGGTGGAGCGGCGCTAAGTCGCTCCACTATCATTTCT
>CAZPMV010000181.1:0-6747 GCA_964587335.1 uncultured Anaerolineales bacterium | reverse complement strand
CGCACAATGCCACCATGTTGGACGGTCGAGAGATCAAAGTGGCGGAGGCGCGGCCGCGCCGAGAGCGAGGGGACTCTGATCGTCGCGACTCTGGTCGTCGCGACCGCTGGTAGAATCCACCGCTAGCTAAATCAACGGAGCGAGGCGTCAGATACCTGACGCCTCGCTTTTGTATTTCCTAGAGGAGCAATCTCCCCAGGTTCGTGGTCACGCACGCAGCGCAGCGGAGCGCGGTTTCGCGCCACTCCACTCCGCTCCGTGGCGCGCTACAAGCCTCTCTCTCAGTGGAAGCCTGGTACGCCACATTTGACAAGAGAGGATTTCTGAGTAGAATGAAGCTTGCTTGCTAAAGCGTGTGTTGATAGTCACCGCGGTGGCCATAGCTCAATCGGCAGAGCACCTGGTTGTGGCCCAGGAGGTTGCGGGTTCGAGCCCCGCTGGTCACCCCATTTTCTGGTGCCTATTCGGGAAACCGGTAGGGCTGACACTTCGTCGTGAGCCCTGTCGAACGGCCTGTCGGAGGCTGGGAACCGCCTCTGCAGGCTTCTCGGATAGGCTCCTGTCCGCCGAGGGTTACCCATGGTTGGCAACGTCCTGGTACTCAACGCCACCTACGAACCACTCAACGTCGTCTCCGTGAAGCGAGCCGTCGTGCTCCTTCTGAAGGAAAAAGCGCAGATCGTGGAAGCAACCGAGGCCTGGGTGAGAGCCCAGAACTGGGCCATTCCGCAGCCCTTGGTGATCCGCCTCGTCTACTACGTACGTATCCCCCACCGTCTTTCTCTGCCTCTGGGTCGCCGCACAGTGCTGGCGCGGGATGGCTACACCTGCCAGTACTGCGGGGCACGGCCAGACAAATCGGAGTTGACCCTGGATCACGTGGTGCCCCGCTCTCGCGGTGGCAGGAGTTCGTGGGAAAACGTCGTAACAGCCTGCACGCGCTGCAATCAGCGCAAAGGGCGCCATACGCCGGAGGAGGCAGGCATGCCGCTGCGGGTTCCCCCACGCAGACCGCGCTACATTGCCTTGACCGTGCTGGCTGACGCTCGCCAGCATGAGGTCTGGAATAAGTACGTCTTCTAGCCCCCGGAAACCATCCAAGACAGTGAAGGGCCTCTCCCTCAGCGAGGAAGAGGCCCTTGCGTTTGCGCCGTAGCACTTATCGGAGGATCCGAGGCGATGCTACGGCGCGGCTACTACAGCTACGTTTCATAGGCATCACCTCCTCCATATTGGAATGGCGAAGTAACGCTCCTATCAGAGCGTGTCCTGAGTATAGCACAAAGGGCGGAAGTTGTCAAATACGAGTGGTACGATCCAGGTGCGACGCACTTCCAGGCCACGGACCTGCCGCTTGCCAATCAGCCCTCAAGACCGATCATGTCGTCTTCGTGTTCAGAAGTGCGTTGCACCTTCTATTGCCCAAACCACGTCTCCTCCAGCCGCTGCAACGCACCCTCCTCCCGCAAGTCCACCAGGGCATCGTTGACCGCTTCCAGCAACCGCGGGGCATGGCGCGGCACGGCAACCACATAGGGCACGGACACCAGCGGCGCTCCTACAGCGTGCACACCAACATGCTGTTGCCGAAACTGGCGCAGGCTAATGGCGTCGACCAGCGCACCGTCCGCCTCGCCGGCAACCACAGCAGTCAGAGCATCCTGGGGATGGGGAAAGGGCAGCAAGCTGACGTCGGGCAATCGGCGACGCAGCTCCCGCCCCTGCACGTCGCCCTCTGAACCCCACTCCACGGCCAGCCGCCGCCCTGCCAGGTCGTCAGGAGCGGCGATGTCGGTGGTCCCCTCGGCGACAACAAGCAGAAGTCCCGCCTCGAAGTAAGGGACGGAATAGGCCACGTCGCGAGCCAACCGCGGGTCCACGGGCAGTGCGGAGATCACGCTATCGGCCTTGTCCGCCCACAACGCCGCCAGCAGGCCGTCGAAGCCGATTCCCTCGAAGGAGACTTCTACACCCCAGCAGGTCGCGATGGCCTGTGCCAGATCCACGTCGTAGCCAACAGGCCGTCCATTCTCGTCCAGGCTTTCGAAGGGTGGGAAGCTAGGATCCATCCCCACCCGCCACACGCCGCTGCGTTGGATGCGCTCCCACACTCGATCCTCACTCCGATGGGCCGACCGCCAGAGCAAGACACCCACTACCACGAGCAGCAACGCCAGCGCCGTGGTCACCAGAGCCCTCTTTCTCGACCATCGAAAGGGTCTGATGGACCAGAAGCGGCTGAAGCGCCCCATCAACCCACTCAGTTCCTTCAGCCCCCTGCTTTCCTCCGTTTCCATCCTCTCCCTCAGTCCCATCCCCTTTCTCCCCTCCCTTCACTCCCCCCGCGCATACCGCTGCACTTCCAGGTAGATGGGCTTGGGCACGAAGTCCGCGGAGACAAAGGTGAAGTAGTCCTGGTAGGTCTGTGCCGGCCAGGGGTAACGAAAAGCCCACAAGCAGACCGCCTGACACCAGTCCCATTCTTGCTGCGCCTTCTCGTAGGCACGAACGGTATAGGTCATGCGCTGACCGGGGCGCACCGCCTTGGTCCAGCGGGGATGGTCGTTCCAACCGCCTTCGGTGATGATGATGGGCTTGTGGCCATCTCCGTTGCGCACCATAATCTCCCGCAGAAGCTCCGTGCGGGCGAAGTTGACGGCGTCGCTCTCGGCGGGTGCGTCGGGCGGGAACTTCCAGCCGTAGGAGTGGACAGCCAGGACATCGAAGTAGGGTGCAGCGCCAGCATCGTACATCCTCTGTAGGAAAACGAGGTCGTCCATGCCCCATTCGCTGCCGGATGGAGCCAGCGTGGGAGCCAGAGCGCCGCCCAGCACCTGTACGTCGGGATTGGCAGCCTTGGCCTGGTCGTAGGCTATCTTGAGCAGTTCCACGTAGCCTTCGGGGTCCACGGGACGATAGCCCCATTCCAAACTCAGGTTGGGCTCGTTCCAGATGATGATGTGCGCCACCCGCCCGCGGAAATGCTCCACGAAAGCGTAGACGTAGTCGCCGAAGCACTCGAAGTTCTCCGCCGGAAGGAAGGTATCGAAGGTTTCCTTGGGGCGAGCCCATTGGGGCACGAAGCCCAACCGGGCGATGACAGTCAGTCCCTGCGCCAGCGCGTGATCCACGACCATGTCGGCGTGATCCCAGTTGAAGCGTCCAGGTTTGCGCTCGCTGTAGCCCCACGGGAAGTACTCCACGATCCAGCTCGCCCCCATCTCGCGCACCATCTCCAGCGTGCGCTTGATCTTCCGCTCCTCCACTTCGTCCGTGAGGCGGGTGTGGACACCAATGCCGGGATTGCGGGTCTGCACTATCTGCGGCGGGCCGACGAGCACCACCGGACCGTAGGGTGCGATCAACAGACCAAAGAGTACGGCGAAGAGAGCCAGACGCTTGGCCCAGCGCCGCCCCCTTCGCCGCAACAGTTGCTTCCACTTCGTCACGTTATGTCGCCTATCGCCTGGCACACTTCCCCTGTCATTGGTTCTGTCAGTAGCGCTCTACCAGGAGGGTCACATCCGGATCGTCAACAATGTCCGGCCCGAGAGAGATTATCTGAGACTCGTGGCTCGTCAACCGGCCTGAGCCATCAAAGAGCACCCTGGCGAGGCCCATGAGCCGCCCTGCGTGCCCTGGGCTGGGCTGTTCGGAGGGGAGAATCAGCACGCCGGCCACCTGGTCCCAGAGCGCACTGGGGGTACGGGGTTGGCCGCTCCCGCCGACGATGATGTCAATACCCTGAATCTCCCGCTTCAGACGCTGCTCCATCTCCTGCCCCACGTGCACCAGGAGAACGATGATGTCCGCCTGCGTACGGAGCTCGGCAACAAGCGTATGCGCCGTCTCCAGGGGATCGCGAACCTGAAAGCCGTGCAAGGGGTTGGGTATCATGCCAGTGAGACCAACGATGGCTACCCGATGACCGCCCGCTTCCTTGATCGCGTAGGGCTCCACGAACAGCTCCCCTTCCAGTTCAAGATTGGCGGCGAGGAAGGGAAACGTTGCCTCGGCTATGCGTTGGCGCAGAACCTGCGGACCGAGTTGCAGATCGCGCTCGCCCAGGGCCATGGCGTCGTAGCCCATGAGGTTCATGGCCTCGATGACAATCTTCCCCTGGCTCTGCCTCGCCAGTGGGCGGTCACTACTGAGGGTATCGCCTGCGTCCAGCAGCAGCACGTGAGCCACTGCCGCTCGCTCCTGCTTCACCACGGTGGCCCGACGGGCCACACCGCCGACGGGGGGGTTTCAACCGCAGGGCAGGACGTAGCCCCAGGTGTCGCTGGTGTGCAACAGTGAGAGAGCAAGCGGCGCCGGCGTAGGCGTGGGTGGCTCGGGCGTAGGGGTCGGTGGCTCGGGCGTAGGGGTTGGTGGAACCGACGTAGGAGTCGGCGGCACCGCAGTGGGTGTCGGCGGCACCGGTGTGGGCGTCGGCACCACCGCAGTGGGTGTCGGCAGCACCGTTGGCGTGGCACAGCCGCAAAGCAGCACCAACAAGCTCACCACCACCGTAAGGATTCTGATCAGTCCGTTTCTCGACATCCTTGCCTCTCATATCTCCTGCCCGTTTGGACAGGCCAAATGTTGCACTTCTCCGCGTTCTCTGCTACAATGGCACTCGAAACCGAGATCGTACGAGGAGAAGTTGCTGTGGACCTCGCCACTGGGCGCGACATCGCCCTGGTTACCCTGATCATCGAAGCATTCGTGCTGGCGCTGGTGCCGCTGGCCGCCTTCTACTTCGGCATACGCGGGATGCGAGCGCTGCGCCTCAGGCTCGATCCGCTGTTCCCGATGGTGCAAGGCCGTCTGCGTCGCGTGGCCCATACCACTCGGACCGCCAGCGAACGGATCGTTCGGCCTTTCATCACCCTCGGCGTCCTGCGAGCGCAAGTCAAAGGCACGACGCAGGCTCTGATACGCACTGCGTCGTCCGCGAGACCACACAGGAATCCGAGTCGCTACTCCGCCCGTACTACAGAAAAGGACACAACGTGAGCAAGAGAACCCGAGGCTTACTCATCGGCGCCGTGTCCGGCGCTGTGCTGGGCGCGGCGCTGGCATGGGCCGTGCTGTCCAGAGAAGAAACCAATGGAGAAGGGACTCCAGGCCACGTCCGTAGCCGCCTACAAGCCAGCACCGGAGAGTGGTTCAGGCTGGGGACGTCCATCCTCCAAGCTGGCCGCCAGATGGCTGACATGGTACGCCTCGCCTGACGTGGGCGGCATGTCGTGTCAGCCTTGCTAGTCGCGTGGTCTTTCAATCCCTTGGTCGCTTTGGCGACTGCCTCGACCACGCGACTGGACGACTACCTGCCGAACTCGGCTACACATCCCCAGTGTCGATAGGCTCCTCTGTCTCTGTTGCGGTCGGAGCCTCTTCGGCCAGCAACTCCTCCACGATGGCGTCCGCCACATTCTCTTCCTCGTCCTTCTCTGCCTCTGCCCACGGCTCTTGCAGCGCAGGAAGCTCCTCGACCACTGGCTCAACCGGGGCCGCGCCCACCTCCGGCAACGCGTCCACAGGAATGACCTCGGGAAGCACTGGTGGCGCCACATGCTCGGCCAGCGGGGTCTCCCACGCTTCGCTCAGCGTACGCCCTTCCTGATAGCGGTCACTCAGCGAGTGGAAAGCGGTCACGGGCATCGCCTGCCGCAGTGGGGTGTCGCCCTCGGCCCATAGTTCTCTCAGCGCTTCGAAGTCCCACTCGGCGGTGATCACCCCCTCGCTGCTGGCTGTGCCCAATTGCACCATGACACCGCTGTACCGGTACGTGAATTCAGCAGGCGCGAAGATCGCCGATTGACCGGCATAGTCATGTCGCTCCCCCACCCCCAGCGGGTTGTGTCCGACCAGGAAGCTGACCATGCCGTAGAGCTGATTCTCCTGCACCCGAGCCAGTAGGCCCGCCCGCACCTTCCGGTGCAGCCCAGTCCCTGAGCACGCCCCGAGCCCGATCAGCATCTGCGCCCCCTGATAGGCCAGGATGCGTCCTGCCTCCGGATAGAGGGCATCGTTCCCTAGCAGAAGACCGATGCGGCCTACCTCAGTATCGATCGCCGACCACTCCACGCCCGGCGCTGCCAGCCCCTCATCGTCAACACCCAGGCTCACCTTGGCCTGTCGGCCCACGATGTCTCCATGGGGGCCAAAGACGACGGCCTGATTGACGATGCCACCACTGCCCTCGTCCAGGAGATAGCCGCTGCCCACCACAACTGTCAGGCCGTACTCCTGGGCCGCGCCAGCGAAGAGGTCACGGCAAGCATCCCACAGCAATCCAGGATCCTCCACCAGCAGCTTGCTCAGGTTTTGCCGCAGGTCAGCCCTCAGCACACCGGCTGTGGATTCGGCGACCTTGCCCTTGGCCCGCGTCCACAGGGAAGCCCTGGGGCGACGCGCACGGTCCGCCCGCTTCAAGAGACCTGCCCGCAGCCCTGGCAACAGCGGCGGTACGGCCATCGTTCCGATCAGCTCAGGGAAGACGATGAGCTTCGCCTTCTTGGCCTGGGCCATACGTAGAAAACGCGCCAGGTCCTTGCGACTGGCGTCCATATCCTTGTGCAGCCGCAGCCCCTGCTGCACGCAGGCCACGATCACTTTGTCCATTGCGCCCTCCTTCAGTCTATTCGAGTCCTCCAGTCCCTCAGACGGTTCAATCATACCACAGCAGGCTGCAAAGGACAAGATTGCGTATTCATTCGCCTAAAATGTTACCGAAGTGGTATGATTGCCTCAAATGAA
>CAZPMV010000180.1:0-6749 GCA_964587335.1 uncultured Anaerolineales bacterium | reverse complement strand
CGAGACACTCCCACCCCGGCCCTGGCGAAACGATAGAGACGAGGAGTGCAGCCGGATGGGCGATCTCGACTCCCGTTTCGGAGGGCGATCTCGAGGGACAAGCTGGATGTAACGAGAGGAGGTGATGACACGGGACACATTTGCCATCTTCTATCTGGTGTCCACCGAAGTTCGTGTAGCCCTTTCCACTAAAGGAGGAAAAGGATGAAAAGCTTACGTGTTCTGAGTGCTATGGTGGTAGCGGTCTTGATTGTTGGCTTGGTGGCGGCGTGCGCACCCGCGGCGACGCCCCCTCCAGTCGAGGCGCCACCAACCGAAGTGCCGCCAACGGAACCTCCGCCAAAGAAGCGAGTTCTAGGGGTCACTTTTTCCTGGCCCACCTGGATTGACCCCGCGGTGGGGTCTGACTTCTCCAGCACCTCCTCTCTCTGCAACCTGTATGATTCCCTGGTTTTCCCGAACACCGCGGGAGGCGTCGATCCCCAGGTGGCGGAGAGCTGGGAGGCATCCGATGATGGCCTCACCTGGACCTTCCATCTTAAAAAGGGAATCAAGTTCCACAACGGAAGTGAATTGACGGCCAGCGACGTCGCCTTCAGCATGAACCGGTTGCTGGAGATCGGCGAGGGACTCGCTTATGTGTTCTTGGGTGTCGTCGAAAGCGCCACCGCCCTCGACGACTACACCGTGGAATTCAAGCTTGTCGAACCGAGTGGCCTCTTCCTCATCAGCCTGATCCGTTTGTACATTGCCGATGAACAGGAAGTGATGGACAACATCGTCACCCCGGGGCCTTACGGTGACAAGGGCGATTACGGGAAAGAGTACCTGATGACCCACGACACTGGGTCTGGTCCCTACAAGGTGAAGGAGTTCCCGCTGGAAGAGTATCTCCTGATGGAGAAGTACGAGGACTGGTTCGGAACGTTTGCCCCGAACGCCCCCGACGAGGTGCGTTTCATCGCCACTACCGAGGCGGCCACTGTTCGGACGCTGATGTCACGACAGGAACTGGAGATCACTGACCAGTGGCAGACCATTGAGGCACTGAATGCACTGGGTGAGATAGAAGGGGTCGACGTCGCGGCCTTCCCGGTGCTGACCGAGTTCTACTACATGATCCACACCAAGAAGCCGCCCACAGACGATGTCCACTTCCGGCGAGCTATGGCCTATGCCTTCGACTACGATGCCGCTGTAGCCTTGGAGTGGCCCGGGACACAGCAGTCGCGCGGGCCTGTCCCGGCGATCACGGCTGGTCACAATGCGGACGTCTTTGTCTTTCAGCGTGACCTGGACAAGGCCCGCGAGGAGCTGGCGCTTTCGGCGTACGCCGACAAACTCGACGAGTACTCGGTGGAAGTCCACTGGATCACCGAAGTACCTGCCGAGGAGAAGTGGGCCCTCCTCTTCCAGGCCAACATGGCCGAAATCGGCATCGACGTAGACATCGTTGGCACGCCCTGGATGTCTGTAGTGGAGGAGACAGCCAGCCAGGAGGCCAGCCCTCACATCGTGACCATCTACGTCTCGGCTGACTTCCCCGAAGCGGGATCCTTGCTGAAGGTACGCTACCACTCCGATGCCGCCCCCACCTGGTCACAGAATGAGTGGCTCCTGGACCCGGCGCTGGACGCGAAGATCGACGACGCCCTGCTGACAGTGGATCCTGATGAGAGGTATGCTAAGTACAAGGATCTGCAGGACGAGATCGTTGACCTCTGCCCCTCAATCTTCCTGTACGACCAGGTTCAGAAGCATGGCTACCAGTCGGCCTACGTCGACTGGCCCGCCGCCCGCGGAGAGGTCATCCCTGTCATGGGCTACACCATGTTCGCGCCTGTGATCGGGGTTACCGGTCCATAGTATCTGGTGCATGTCTGCTAGAGCCAAGCCCCTGAGGGGATGCATCTTGCCCCTCAGGGGCTTAGGTCAGGCTCCTTGAAGGGAAGGTGAGATGAGCTTCATTGCTTTCATTGTTCGCCGGCTTGTCCACTCCATCTTCGTGCTCCTGGGTCTCTCAGTAGTGATCTTCATCATCTCCAGAATCATGCCCGGGGATCCGGCGCGGATGGCTGTGGGTGCCCGGGCGCCACAGTGGGCGGTAGACAACCTGCGCGAGCAGATGCACCTCGAAGATCCGCTCTACGCTCAGTATTACTATTGGCTGCGCGACGCCCTGCATGGCGACTTTGGCATCTCGCTGGTGACCCGGCGCCGGGTGGCTGACGACATCAAGGAGGTCTTCCCTGCGACGTTGGAGTTGACTCTCTTTGCTGGCATCATTATGGGAGGAGCGGGGATCGGACTGGGCACGCTCTCTGCCTGGCACAAGGACAAGTGGATCGACAATGTTCTCCGTGTCGTCTCCTACCTCGGTGTCGTAACCCCGTCTTTCGTATTCGCTATCCTCTTTCTTCTGCTGTTTGGTATGAGCCTGAAATGGATGCCGACGATGGGCCGGATCAGCGCCGACGTCTCGCGCCCGTCATCGGTCACTGGTCTCTTGATCATAGATTCCCTCCTAGCCGGGAATCTGAGGGCTTTCTTCGACGCCCTGTGGCACCTTATCTTGCCTGGTATCGCTCTGGCCATGAGCGGCCTGGCCCAGGAGGCCCGAATCACTCGCTCGACCATGTCGGACAATCTGACCAAGGACTACATCGCTTCCGCACGGTCACTCGGTATCCCCGAGAAGGTGATCATGCGGAAATTCCTGCTCAAGCCTTCTTTGATCCCCACCGTCTCCATCCTGGGTCTTGACTTCGCTGGTACGATGAGCAGTGCTTTCCTGGTTGAGTTTATCTTCAATTGGCCTGGGATGTCCCGTTATGGGATCAACGCTATGCTGCGCAAGGACCTCAATGCTATCGCTGCAGTGATCATGATCCTCGGTGTCGTGTTCATCATTGTCAACATAGCAGTTGACCTCGTCATAGCGCAGCTTGATCCCCGAATCCGGTTGGCTCCAGGAAGGGGTGAGTAGCGTGACAGCACTAGCAGAGGGCCCCATCCCGACCAGAAGCAAAACGATGGACAGGTTTGGCCGCAACTGGTACAAGTTCTCGCGCAATCCGATGTCCATTGTTGGGCTGGTCACGGTCACCGTCGTCGTCTTCCTAGCCATTTTCGCCCCCCAAGTTGCTCCCCAGCCGGAGGCAGCCGGTAAATTCGTAGACTTTGCTAACGCCAGCCTCTCCCCTCGATGGCGCTATCCTTTCGGCACCGATGTCATCGGCCGGGATATCATGAGCCGCATCTTCTTCGGATTCCGCTTCTCCATACTGATGGGCGTCGTCGTGTTGAGCGTTGTCGTTCCTCCCGGAGTGACCCTGGGGCTGATCGCCGGCTACAACCAGGGGACTTGGCTGGAAACGGTGATCATGCGTATCACCGATATCTTCCTGGCCGTGCCGCCTCTTGTCTTGGCCCTGGCCATCACCTCGGTCCTCACCCCTAACCTGTTCAATGCCATGCTGGCTGTCTCCTTGATGTGGTGGCCATGGTACACTCGGTTGGTCTACGGACTAGCCACTACCCTGCGACACGAGTACTTTGTTCGTTCGGCAGAGACGATGGGAGCCAGCAAGGCGCACATCATCTTCCGAGAGATCCTCCCCAATTGCATCTCACCTATCTTCACCAAGATGAGTCTGGACATGGGGTGGGTCATCCTCATTGGCTCCTCGCTTAGTTTCGTGGGACTCGGCGTACAGCCGCCCAAGCCTGGCCTGGGGACAATGGTCGCTGATGGAGCCCAATACCTGCCCGACCAATGGTGGATCTCAGTCTTCCCTGCCCTGGCTATTGTGGTCATTGTCCTGGGCTTCAACCTGCTGGGTGATGGGCTGCGCGACATGTTCGCCTCCGAGGAGTCGTGAGATGAGCACTTCATTCGGCGCCGGTCAGGAAAACTCCCCCTTGCTGGAAATCAAGGACCTTCACGTTAATTTCGACGTTTATGGTGGCACGCTGCAAGTCTTAGACGGAGTGAACCTGACTGTGCACAGAGGAGAACGGGTGGGGCTCGTCGGTGAGGCAGGGTGCGGCAAGACGACGACGATGAAGGCGATCTTGCGCATCCTGCCCATGCCGCCAGCCCGCATCGTGCGCGGCGAAATCACCTTCCAGGGGCAGGATGTTCTGAAGATGGGAGAGAGCGAACTGCAGCGGATGCGGAGTGAGGGCATCTCCATGATCTTCCAGGACCCCACCGCCGCGCTCAACCCGGTCTTCACCGTCGGCCAACAACTGGAGGCCGTGGTCCGCTACTCTACTGAAGGAAAGGGGCTATCCAGGAAGGAGATCCGCGATCGGGCTATCATCCCCTTGAAAGAGGTGTCTCTGCCCGATCCTGAGCGGATGCTGGATAGCTATCCCATCCAACTCAGTGGTGGGATGCGGCAGCGAGTCTGCATAGCCATGGCCCTGGTGGCCAGTCGGGAACTGCTCATCGCCGACGAGCCGGGCACTTCCCTGGATGTCACGATCGAGGATCAGATCCTTCGGCTGCTGCACAGACTGGTGCAGCAGAAGAACGTCTCCGTCATCCTGATCACCCACACGCTGGGGGTTGTGCGAGAGACGACCGACCGCGTCTATGTCATGTACGCTGGCCGCATGGTAGAAGCAGCCGCCACCGACGAGCTTTTCGCCAACCACCGACATCCCTATACCCATGGGCTGATGGCCGCCGTTCCCAGGTTGACAGGCGGTGGCATTTCCGAGGGCATCCCGGGGCGAATCCCCGATTACCTCAACCCGCCGCCTGGCTGCCGCTTCCATCCTCGCTGTCCCCAGGCGATGGATATCTGCCGGCAAGAGAAGCCTCGCTTCTACAGGCTTAGCGACAACCACGAGGTCGCTTGCTTCCTCTACCGGGATGGTGGAGAGTGAACACCGCCATGTCGACTGACATTCTGACCGTTAGCGATCTGAAGAAGTACTTCGTCATCGGATACAAGGGCATCCTGAAACGGGAGCCCATCACCGTCAAGGCTGTGGATGGTATCTCTTTTGCTATACGGGAGGGGGAGACGTTTGGCCTGGTCGGGGAATCCGGCTCTGGCAAGAGTACCGTCGCTTACACGACTATCGGTATGTATCGGCCGACCGAAGGTAGCATCAGCTTCCGGGGGCAGAGTCTGTTCGATGGAAGCAAGGGGCGGCCACTGGCGCTCAAGAAAGAAATACAGATTGTCTTTCAGGATCCAGGCTCCTCCCTGAATCCCCGGCGGACTATTGCCCAGATCCTGGAGCTGCCACTTCGCATTCACCGCCAGGATGAGAATCGGCAGGAGCAGATTGTCCGGCTGCTGCAGATGGTGGAGTTGCCGCCGGATTACATGCAGAAGTATCCCCAGATGTTAGGCGGAGGCGAGAAGCAGATGGTAGCCATCGCCCGGGCCTTGGCCACCGATCCCTCCTTTATCATCCTTGACGAGCCGACGTCTGCACTGGACGTGTCTATCCAGGCCAAGATCATCAACCTTCTCATACGACTGCAGAATGAGTCTCAGCTTTCGTATCTGTTCATCACCCACGATCTGAGCCTGATGCGCAACGTCGCCTCGCGAGTGGCCATCATGTACCTGGGCAAGATCTGTGAGGTCGCCCCGACGGCTGAGTTCTTCCGTAACCCGTACCACCCCTACACACAGATGCTCCTCTCGTCCATTCCCGTCCTCTCGGAGGAGGAAGAGAAGCTCAAGCCCGAGAGAATCATCTCCACCGGCGAGATCCCCAGTCCGGTCAACATTCCCAGTGGTTGCAGCTTCCACCTCCGCTGCCCGGCGAGGATGGAGGTCTGTTCCAGAGTGGATCCGGTCATGGTCGAGATGGAGGAAGGGCACATCGTCCGTTGTCACCTTCACGGCCAGCCTGACGAGATGGGTTCAGGGGGCTAGGAAAGGATCATGAAGCAGAGAATCCTGTACATTGACCCGGTAGGTGTGGAGGTGGTGGAGGAAGGGCGGCAGGCGCTGGCCAGCCAGAAGCAGGAAGGAACAGAGCTGACCATGGTCACCCTGCCCCGTGGCCCGGAACACCTGGAGTATCGCTACTACGAGGCCTTGGTCCTGGTGGACATCCTGCATCTCATCAAGGAGGCCGAGATCCAAGGATTCGATGCCGCCGTTATTGGCTGCTTCTACGACGTGGGGCTGCAGGCCGCCCGTGAGGTGTCGGAGCGAATGGTGGTCGTTGCCCCCTGCGAGGCATCTACGCACATCGCCGCCACCCTGGGCGACAAGTTCTCCATCATCGTGGGCCGCAGGAAGTGGATACCGGAGATGATGGAAAACGTGATCCGCTACGGCATGAAAGAGCGGTTGGCCTCTTTCAAGTCCGTTGACCTGGGAGTGCTGGAGTTCCACCAGGACGAGGAGGAGACGGCCCGTCGCTTCGTGGAGGCCGGAAGGGAAGCTGTGGAGCGCGATGGGGCCGAGGTCATCGTCTTGGGCTGCACCGCCACCTACGGCTTCTATCGCCAACTCCAGACGGAGTTGGGGGTGCCCGTCGTGGACTCCATGCTGGCTGCCTTCAAGACCGCCGAGTTCGCGGCCGAGCTGAGGAACAGGTTTGGGTGGAGCCACAGCAAGATAGGGGGCTACGAATCGCCTCCTCCAGAGGAGTTCACCCCCTGGCGGCTGCAGGAGCAGTACGACTTTGGCGATATGAGGGCTTGGCTGCTTCCTCGATCCTCTACCGGCCCGTAGGTCCCCCCCCCGCTGCGAGCACGCCTCGCTGCG
>CAZPMV010000179.1:0-6766 GCA_964587335.1 uncultured Anaerolineales bacterium | reverse complement strand
GTGTACCCGGTCTCGATGGAGGATCTGGAGAAGGCACGCGGCTCGAAGTTCAAGCCCTTCCCGCCCAAACACAAGTGGTACACCTTCGACTTCAGCCAGAAGCGGCAGGCCAGCGCCGACGAGGTGCGCCAGGCCATCGCCGAGCAGGCGCAGCCCATGCTAGAGCCGGTCATCAGCAACATCGGCGTCAAGGGCATCCGCAAGGTGGCCAAGATGGCGCCCAAGTGGCCGAACTCACTGGATGCAGACGAGTTGCGTTTGGCGCTTTTCAACGGTTACATCTTCATCAGCCCCGCAGGCGGTTCCGGAGGCGGCATCTTCCGCTACATGTTCAGCCGCTTCCTGCGCCAGGCTGCCGAGATCACCGGCGACAATCGGCTGATCCCGGTCGCCGCTGAGTTTCAGCGCATCGGCGACGCTTGGGAGGAGTTGGGCAAATGGTTCCGCCAGACCTCCGAAGCAGATAACCCGGCCTCGCTCCTGCACGAGTGCGTGGCCCCGCTCCTGGGGCTCGCCGACCTGGAGGAAGCGGCCTGGTCGCGGCTGCGGGGGTTGGTTCAGTAGGTGCGTACAACTGGGAGCAGGAAAGAGCAAAGTGAGAACATGTACCGCGACGAGATTCTCATTCGTGGAGCCAAAGAGCACAACCTGAAGAACATTGACGTGACGCTGCCTCGTTTCAAGCTGGTGGTGATCACCGGCGTCTCCGGCAGCGGCAAATCATCATTGGCGTTTGACACGCTCTACGCCGAAGGGCAGCGCCGCTACGTCGAGTCGCTCTCTGCCTATGCGCGCCAGTTCATCGGCCAGATGGACAAGCCGAAGGTGGACTTCATCGGCGGCCTGAGCCCGGCGATCGCCATCCAGCAGAAGGCCGTGAGCAGGAATCCCCGTTCGACCGTGGGCACGGTGACGGAGGTCTACGACTACCTGCGGGTGCTCTTCGCTCGCGTAGGGACGCCGCACTGTCCCCAGTGCGGGCGCGAGGTGCGCGCCCAGTCGGCGCAGGAGATAGTGGAGCAAGTGGCGACGCTGCCGGAGGGCACCCGCTTCCAGATACTGGCCCCCATCGCCCGTAACCGCAAAGGAACGTTCCAGGATGCCTTTGCCCAGGCCCGCGCCCAGGGTTTCACCCGCGTGCGGGTGGACGGTGAGATGCGCACTCTTGACGAGAAGATCAAGCTCGATAAGAACAAGAAGCACGGCATCGAGATCGTGGTGGACCGGTTGGTGGCGCCCTCCTCACCTGCTGACTACCTCAGCCGTCTCACTGACTCTATCGAGACCACCCTGCGAGTGGGCGGCGGCTTGGTTATCATTGACCGTGGCGACGGCAGCGAATGGTGGCTCTCAGAGCAGAACGCTTGCCCCGTGTGCGGCCTGAGCTTCCCCGAACTGACCCCCGCCATGTTCAGCTTCAATTCGCCCGCGGGCATGTGCCCAGAATGCAATGGCCTGGGCAGAAAAGTCGAGTTCGATCCGGCTCTGTTTGTCGAGCCGGACAAGAGCCTGCACGAAGGCGGCGTGCGCACCTGGGGCGAGCTACGAAAGAAGAAGTCCAGCGGCATTCACCACGTCGCTCAGAGCATCGTAGAGCGGTTTGGCCACGACCTGGATACACGCTGGTGCGAACTTGCGGAGGAGTGCCAGCAGGCGATCCTGTACGGTGGTGTCAAAGTGAAGTGGCAATCGGAAAGCGATCGGGCTACGTGGCAAGGTGAATGGTCATACGAAGGAACTCTCAATGAGACCCGCCGCCGCTATCACCAGACAAAATCCGACTTCATGCGGAGGCGGTACACAAACTTCATGAGCCAGCAGGGCTGTACCACCTGTCACGGCCGGCGGCTGCGCCCCGAAAGCGCGGCGGTCACGCTCGGGGGGCAGACGATCAGTGAGGTGACGGCACTGAGCATCGGTGAGGCCCTGGCATGGGTCGAGGCGCTGGGTCCCCAGTTGTCGCCGGAGCAGATGGAGATCGGCGAGGAAGTGCTGAAAGAGGTCCAGGGGCGGCTGCAGTTCCTGATGAACGTCGGCTTGCACTACCTGACATTGGACCGCTCCTCGCCAACGCTTTCCGGCGGGGAGGGGCAGCGCATCCGGTTGGCCAGCCAGATTGGCTGCGGTTTAGTGGGCGTGCTCTACGTGCTAGACGAGCCCAGCGTTGGTTTGCACGCGCGCGACAACCGCCGCTTGCTCGACATGCTGGAGCAACTGCGCGACATGGGCAACACCGTCGTTATCGTCGAGCACGACGAGGCGACGATGCGCACCGCCGACTGGATCGTGGATTTGGGTCCAGGTGCAGGTGTCAACGGTGGCTGGGTGGTGGCCGCTGGCCCACCGCAGGCGATCATCGAGCATCCTGATTCGCTGACCGGACGCTACCTGCGCGGCGAGCTGCAAGTGACCTCTTCTAATGGCCAACGGCGGCCGAGCAACGGACAGTGGCTTACGGTCGTCGGTGCGCGCCAGAACAACCTGAAGGACCTGACGGTGCGCTTCCCATTGGCGCTGTTCACCTGCGTCACCGGTGTCTCCGGTAGCGGGAAGTCGTCGTTGGTCGCGCAGACGCTTCACCCCGCGCTGGCCCAGGCGCTGCACAACGCTACCAAGAAGCCTGGCGCACACGATCACATCGGGGGGCTGGAGCATGTGAACAAGGTGATCAGCATCACCCAGGATCCCATCGGACGCACGCCCCGCTCCAACCCGGCCACTTACGTTCAGGTGCTGACCCATATCCGCGACCTGTTTGCCCTGACGCCGGAGGCCAAGACGCGGGGCTACAGGCCGGGGCGGTTCAGCTTCAACGTCAAGGGCGGGCGTTGCGAGGCGTGCCGAGGCTACGGCAAGAAGAAGATCGAGATGCACTTCCTGCCCGACGTGTGGGTCACCTGCAATGTGTGCAAGGGCATGCGCTTCAACCGGGAGACGCTGCAGATTCACTACAAGGGCAAGAACATCGCCGCGGTGCTGGATATGGATGTGCAGGAGGCGTTGGCCTTCTTCACCAACGTGCCCAAGATCAAGCGCATCCTGCAAACGCTGGCTGACGTGGGTCTGGGCTACGTCAAGCTGGGCCAGAGCGCCACGACGCTCTCCGGCGGTGAGGCGCAGCGGGTCAAGCTGGCCAAGGAGTTGGCTCGCGTGGCTACCGGCGACACGCTCTACATCCTTGATGAACCGACGACCGGCTTGCACTTCGCTGACATCCAGAAGCTGCTGGACGTGCTCCATCGCTTGACCGACGCCGGCAATACGGTGATCGTCATCGAGCACAACCTGGATGTGATCAAGACGGCCGACTGGATCGTTGATCTGGGGCCGGAGGGCGGCGACGCTGGCGGCTACATCGTCGCCCAGGGGACGCCAGAACGAATGGCGCAGGTGGAGGGAAGCTATACGGGGCAGTTCCTCAGGAGAGTGTTGCAGGGAGTATGAGGGTGTGGGAGGGTGGGGGTACTGCGGCGGAATCTCTGCGCCGAAGGGCTATCCGTTTTAGCTTCAACAACCGAAAGGACAAAACTGATGGACAGGATCATTGCTTACTGTGGGCTGGTCTGCAGCGACTGCCCGGCCTACATCGCCACCCAGGCGGACGATAGCGCCGCTCTGGAACAAGTGGCCGCACAGTGGCGCGAGGAGTACAACGCGCCCAACATCACCGTCGCCTCTGTCATCTGCGACGGCTGCCTGAGCGACGAGGGGCGGAAGTGCAGCCACTGCGCCGATTGTGACATCCGCGCCTGTGGCGTGGCGCGGGGTGTAGCCAACTGTGCTCATTGCGCTGACTACACCTGCGAGAAGCTGGAACGTTTCTTCGGCTTCGTCCCCGACGCGCGGAAGGTGCTGAACGAGATTCGGCTGGCATTCGGCTGAACCAAGGTGCAACCAGGTGCAACGCACCTCAGAGGTGTGTTGCACCTGAAAGCAGGGCAGAATGCTTGTGGAAGTCTCAAACCAGGAGGTGTTGGCGAATGGATAGCAGCGTTGAAATTGTAACTGTGGACGCCACGAATGTTGCTCAACATGGCTTCTTCTGCTACAAGAGCAAACCAAAGTCAGAGGGACACCGCCGTGAGATGAAATATCTTTCTTTCAGCAGGTTCATCAGTGTGCTTCTTGTCGTCGTCGTTCTCGGCGCGATTGCCCCGAGTGTGGGTTCAGACGCGGCGCCTCTAGCACTGCAGGTTGGGTCATCGGCGCCAGGGCAACGGGTGATCCTGCTTCACGATGACAGATACATCCCTCATTGCGTGCTTCCCCCAATGCAGGCGAAGTTGGGCATTCGGGCGGCGACTTATGCCGTTAACTGGAATCCCCCTGGCTGCTGGGGTGAGACCAGTCCCTGGCCGCAGGATGCCAAGACCGCGTTCAACTTCGCCATTGGCATCTGGAGTTCCCTGCTTGACTCGAGCCAGACGATTGTCGTTGATGCCTGTTGGCGGACGGACCTGCCTGAACAGCACATTGCCGAAGGTGGCGCCACTACCAGACATCATGACTTCGACAACGCTCCGATGGCCTCCACCTGGTATGTGGCTCCGTTGGCTAACGAACTGGCAAACAGTGATATCAATGACCATGATGGTTGGGATTACGATCAGGATGGCAACGATGCTGATTCTGAGCTAGGCGTCGAGTTCAATCGCACTTTCAATTGGTACTTCGGCGCCGACGGCAATCCGCCTCGGAACAAGCTCGACTTTGCCAGCACGGTGCTGCACGAGATCTGCCATGGCTTGGGCTTCATTGGTGAGACATTTGTGGGCATTGGAAACCCCGCATGTGAGACTACGACTCCCGGCGACGGGTGTCTCGGGTGGTACGGTTATCCTATGGTCTACGACCATTTCACCGAAGATGGCCATGGCAGACTGCTCCTTGATTACCCCAGCCCATCTGTTGCGCTGGGGAACGCCCTCACCGGCCAGGTCGGTGGCGGTGTCTACTTCGACGGTCGCAGAGCCAGGGCGGCCAACCGCAACGCCCCGGTCAAGTTGTATGCGCCCAACCCAGCGGGAGCTTCCAGTTACTCTCACCTCGACGAGATCTTCAATGGTACCTCGAATTCGCTGATGACCCACCGTCAGCTCAACGGTGTATCGGAACACCACCCAGGCTCGGTTACGCTTGGCATGCTCCAGGACATGGGCTGGGCCGGGGCAGTCGTCGAAACCACCGCTGTTCACCTTCCCCTGGTGATGAACCAACAGCCGCCGGTTTCTGAATGGATCACTATCTTGAGTGAGGACTTCGAGGGCCCCTTCCCCGGCAGCGCATGGCTGGTGCTCGACGAGAACAGTGATAGCGGTCTGTACTACTGGGGCAAGCGGGACTGCCGGAGCAGCGGTGGCTCCTTCGGCGCCTGGAGTGTCGGGGCCGGCGATACGACCTTCAGTTGTGGCAGCAACAGCCCGAATGATGTGTCCGCCTGGATGGTCTACGGGCCTTTCAGCCTGGCCGATGCCACGGCGGCCGAGTTGATCTTCGATTGGTGGAGCGAGACCGAGTTGGATCGCGACCATTTCACCTGGGGCGCCTCTACCGATGATTACCACTACCATGGCGCCCGCGTCAGCGGCGATCACTCAACCTGGACCAGGGGCGAACGGCTGGACCTGAGCGCTGTGCCGGTCCTAGGCAGTCTGCTGGGGGAGGAGCAGGTCTGGATTGGGTTTTCCTTCCAGAGCGGGCCGGGCCCTGGTCACGAGGGAAGTTATGTGGACAACGTGCGGCTGCGCAAGCAGGTAGGCGGTGCTGCCAGCGGGAGCGAAAGGGTGGTAGGGCCTCAGCGCGTTCTGCAGCCCAACCAGATGTTGGAGGTTGCCAATTTGCGGCGGAATGCACACTGACGAGGAGATTGGATGAGAATGAACATTGATCTGACCCAGTGGCTGCTAGAATCGGACGAGCCCTGGACCCGCTATCGCACGCTGGTGGACCTGCTCGACCGGCCCGAGGACGATGCTCAGGTGTTGGCAGCTCGCTCTGAGATGCTGGCTCATCCGCAGGTGCAGGCGATGATGGCCGAGGCGGCCACCTGGGGGGATCGCCCCCTCAAGCGGCACAACGACGCCAGCCACCCCATCTACAAGTTCAGCACGCTGGCCGATTTCGGCGTGCGGGCCGACACTCCCGGGATGCCGGCGAGCATTGCGGCTCTGCTGTCCCACCAGGCGCCGGAGGGCACGTTCCAGACTGTGCTCAATATCAACGAGCGCTATGGCGGGACCGGCGAGGACACCTGGACGTGGATGCTGTGCGACGCGCCAACGTTGCTCTATGCCCTGCTGGCCATGGGCCTTGGTGACGATGGGCGCGTGCAGCAGGCCGTGGATCACCTGGTTAGTCTGGTGGATGAAAACGGCTGGCGCTGCGTTGCTGCGCCGGAACTGGGCAAGTTCCGGGGGCCAGGCCGCAAAGCCGATCCCTGCCCCATCGTCAACGTCTATGTGCTGAAGGCGCTGGCCCAGGCGCCGGAACTGCTCGACAGCCCCGCCACGCGCGCCGGAGCCGAGATGCTCCTCTGGCACTGGGAGCACCAGACCGAGCGCAAGATCTACATGTTCGGCATCGGCACGACGTTCCGTAGGCTCAAGTACCCCTTCGTCTGGTACGACATCTTGCACGTGGTCGACGTGCTCAGCCGTTTTCCCTTCGTCCGCGACGATCCCCGCTTCCAGGAGATGGTGAAGACGATCACCGCCCAGGCTGACGAGGACGGCCGCTACACCGCCGGCTCGATGTACCGCGCCTGGAA
>CAZPMV010000178.1:0-6808 GCA_964587335.1 uncultured Anaerolineales bacterium | reverse complement strand
AAAGAAGAATCGAAGAAGTTGGGATGCTCTGTCACCAGGAGCGAGGAGTCATGGTCCTAGAGCACCCGTCCAGGCAGAGCGCCGGTGTGTTGACCCTGATCGATCACGACCACGCCGTTGACGATGACATAGGGGATGCCCACGGGGTACTGATGAGGATCGCTGAACGTCGCCATGTCGGCGATAGTCTCGGCGTCGAACAGGGCTAGATCGGCCCACGACCCCTCGCGGATCACCCCCCGGCCGCTCAAGCCGAAGCGCTCCGCAGTGACATGGGTCATCTTCCTCACTGCCTCCTCCAACGAGAGCACCTTCTCCTCTCGCACATAGTGCCCCAACACACGCGGGAACGTACCATAGCTGCGCGGGTGCGATCTGCGCTGCGCCAGGACGCCACGGGGAGACAGCGCCTGACCGTCGCTGCCGATCACCACCAGAGAATGACGCATCAAGGTGCGCACATTGTCTTCGAGTTGGTCGAAGAACACGCATCCTGCCTGCCCCTCGCTGACCACGATCAGATCAAAAACGGTCTCCAGCGGGTCTTTCCCCTCGGCCGCTGCAATCTCAGCAATACTCTTTCCCAGCACATCCGGCCGGGGGTTGCAATCTACGACCAGGATGCCAGCCCAGTCGCGCGCACCCCTGCGGTTGTCCCATTCGGCGCGATTCTCCCTCCAATCCTTCCTGAGTTGGGCTCGTACCTCCGAGTCGCTCAACCGCCCTGCAACTGCCTTGGCCCCGCCCGCCTGGGCCCACCTGGGCAGGATCACCGTCAGCCACACCGAACTGGCAGTGTACGGGTATTGATCACACCCTACTCTGACTCCCTGCGAATGGGCATTCTCCAGCATCGCCAGGAGCCGGTCGGCGCCCTCCCAGTTTCGGTAACCTCGCAGCTTGAGGTGGGAAATCTCTACCCGAACTCCGGCTTGCCTGCCGATCTCAATAGCCTCGGTGACAGCGTCAAACAGACGGTCGCTCTCGCTTCGGATGTGGGTGGCATAGACGCCGCCGTAGCGCGCTGCCACCCGCGCCATCCCGATCACCTCCTCGGTCCGGGCGTAGCAACCGGGCGCAAAACATAGTAGGGTAGAGAAGCCACGCGCCCCCTGTTCCATGGCCTCCGCTACCAGTTGCTCCATCTCTCCCTGCTGTTCCAGCGTGGGCTGGACGTCGTCAAACCCCAGGACCGCTCCGCGGATTGGCTTGTGACCGACCAGGGGTACAACATTCACGGCCGTTCCTGGGTGACACAAACGCTCCAAGTACTCAGCCATGCTTACCCAGGTGACGTCCACGCCAACGTTCTTGGCCTCGGCTCGCGTCTCCTCCAGGGCCGCGCCCAGTAGTGGGGCTGACGACAGGCCACAGTTGCCGATGACCTCCGTGGTCACCCCCTGGCGGATCTTGCTCTCGGCCCGAGGGTCGAGTAACAGAGTAAGATCCGAGTGGCTGTGAGCGTCAATGAAGCCCGGGGCCAAGTACAATCCCTGCGCCTGGATGGCTCGCCTCGCTGCTACCCTGATGCCCTGGGCCACTAGCACGACGCGACCCGCCACGATCCCTACGTCGGCCTCGAAAGCCGGTTTGCCAGTGCCGTCTATCACCGCACCGTTCTTGATCAGGATATCCAGATCGCTTGTCACAGCTCTTGTCCTCAACTACTCTACATGGCAGACCCGTTCTCTGCGCTAGAGCCTCAATGGTCAGCGGAACAGCGGAACGGATCAGCCGATGTAGCCGATGCAGCCGAAGGGATTTGAGTCCGCTCCATCGGCTCAATCGGCTGACTCGCTTCTCCGCTGACTTCTGTCACCTTTCTGTCTCAGTGCTCGCTGTGGCTGTCACGGGAGCAGGATCGGGAGTGTCGACACGCTCTACGCTACAGGGCCAGATGGCGACTGATGATGGCATCGTCACCAAGATCCTCCACACTTCCCTCGACTACCATTCGCCCCTTCTCCATGATGTAGCCTCTGCTAGCCAAGGCGAAGGCCATATCCAGATTCTGTTCGACTAGCAAGATGGATATACCCAAGCTCTTGTTAACATCTCGCAGTGTCGATACCAGTTCCGGCACCAGGCTTGGTTGGAGGCCCTCTGAAGGCTCATCCAGGAGCATAAGCCGAGGCTTGGCGACAAGCCCTCTGGCAACAGCCAGCATCTGCTGTTCGCCTCCACTCAGCGTGCCGCCTCTCTGCAACAACCTCTCCTTGAGAATCGGCCAGATCTCAAAGATCATTTCAGTCTCATCGTTCCGGCTCGGCCTACCGACTGTCCCCAATTCCAGGTTCTCCTTGACAGTAAGGTCAGGGAAGATCTGCCTTCCTTGAGGCACGTAGCTGACACCCAACCGCGCAATCTGGTGGGGTTTCAGCCTCGAGATGTCCTTGGCCAACAAGCTCACCCTACCGCTGCGAGGTGGGGTGAGCCGCATCAGACCTCTCAACAGTGTAGTCTTGCCCACTCCGTTGCGGCCTAACACACAAACGATCTCGCCTTCTGCAACAGAAATCGTGACACCCTGCAAGATGTGGCTCTGCCCGTAGAGTACGTGGAGGTCTTCCACTAAGAGAATCGTAGTTTCTGTCATTCTCTCTGCCTCCCCAGGTATACATCCCTCACCATCTCGTCACGCTCTACCTCATCCAGACGGCCTTCTGCGAGGATCCTGCCACGATACATCACGGTGACTGTCTCTGCAATCTCCCTCACGAAGCCTATGTCGTGCTCTATCACAATGGTGGTCATGCCTGCTGATATGTCCCGAATGAGGCCCACCGTCTCCCTGGTTTCAGCCATGGTCATGCCTGCCGTTGGCTCATCCAACAGGAGTAAGCTGGGATGATTGGCCAGGACCATCCCTATCTCCAACCACTGCTGCTGCCCATGGGAGAGACTCGATGCTCTCAGATCCTTCATCTCGTAGAGCCGGATGCTCTTCAAGAGCGGGGGGAGTTGGTCCTCAAACGTTTCGTCGTATGTGTGAAGCGCAAGACCCAAGAACCCTGATTTCCCCTGAGCAGCCACGCGGATGTTGTCAGACACGCTCAGTTCTTGGAAGATGTTAGGTGACTGGAACTTACGCCCGATCCCCATACGGCAGATCTGGTGAGGGGAAAGGCCGGTTATGTTCACACCCCGGAAGTAAACCTCGCCACTCGTTGGCTTGAGCGCGCCAGTCACCAGGTTGAAAAGAGTGGTCTTGCCTGCGCCATTCGTTCCAATCAAGCACCGTAGCTCCCCCTCCTCAACTGCGTAGTTCAACTCGTTGACGGCCACCACTCCACCGAACTGCTTGGTGAGATCTCGAGTCTCCAAGACCATTCTGGGTCTCTCCATAAGCCTATCTCCACTCATCGCACATTAGCTCACAAGCCGGATCCCGCAGAACTTGCAGTTACTCGCGCAGGTACCCCATAATCCCTTTGGGTCTGAAGATGACAATGGCCACCAAAAACATCCCCATAATCAGATACCACAGATTGACTAGCTGCCCGCTGAGGAAAAAGGCGATCAAGTTCACCAGGAGGGCGCCTAAGATAGCTCCCGTCAAGGTCCCTTTTCCGCCGACAGCTACCCACACAAGCACCTCGGTGGTCATGGCGATTCCCAAAAGATCCGGGGAGATGAACCCAATGGCGGGCGCATAGAGACCGCCAGCCAGACCCGCCAAAGCACAACTCAGACAGAACACAGCGATCTTGCCGTTGGCCAGGTTGTAGCCGAAATACTCAACACGTGTCTCATTGTCCTTGATAGCCCTTGTGAGCCGCCCAAAGCCGCTGTTGACCGTCTTCCGACAAAACAGGAAAAACAGGACAAGGCAAATTAACATGCTGTAGTAGAGAGGCGCCGCACCAGTGATCTCCAAGTCGAACAAGCCGGGGATGTAGATGGTGAGGGGAGGTATGGGATAGAGCCCGTTGAGACCTCCAGTGAACTCGATGAAGGTGATAACCATTTGATTCAAGACTGTCGACACCACAAGAGTGATGATGGCGAAGTACATGCCGCCTACTCGGCCATAGAAGAGAAAGTAGCCCAAGAGAGCGGCCAACAGAGCAGGGACGATCATCCCCGCCAATAGGCCAAGGTACGTAGCGCCAGGCCCATCGAAATGGATAAGGACCAGCGCCGTAGCATAAGCCCCAAGGCCAAAGAAGCCGGCATGGCCAAGGCTGAGGATACCGCCATATCCCCACAGCAGATCCAGGCTAAGCGCAAACATGGCAAAGATGAGGAACTTCACCATAAGGCCGACCTGGAATCGTCCGACCATCAGTGGGAACGCCACCGCAAGTGGCAAAACCAGCAGTGTAACGAGGCTTATCCGCCCAAGTCTGCCTATCCCAACAGACGCTTGTGTCAGCTTGGGCACAGAACTTGCTAGCTTCTGAATGGATCTCGTCACAGAGTGGAGATTCATCTACTCCTCCCGTTTCGTGCCTAACAGCCCTTGGGGTCGAAATCTGATGATTACGGTTGCGAACAAGAGAACGAGGATGTAAGACCACACAGGGTCAATCGAGAAGGATAGGATCGCTCGAACCCCTGCCAAGAGCAGGGCGCTCACCACAATTCCCATTATGCTCCCGGCGCCTCCGACAATGACTACCAGGAAAGAATCGCCCAAGAACGAAAGACCCATATCTGGCTGGATAGTCACGAGTGGAGCCATGACCGCACCCCCTAACCCTGCCAGCCCTGTTCCCAGTGCAAAGGCCAATAGGTTAATCCGATCGGTGTCTACTCCTAACGCAGCGGCCATCTCCCTGTTCTGGCGGACCGCCCGGCAGTACAGCCCGAATCTTGTCTTCAGCATCAGGTACCCGACCAAGCCCATCACCGCTACTGCCAGCACGACAATGAAAAGGCGGTACAGGGGATACGAGATACCCAGGAAGGTCATGCTGCCTGGCAGTGGGTTTCCTATGTACCTCCATTCAGGGCCGATGACCAGGCGTACGAGTTGGCGCAGACAGATACTCAATCCCCATGTAAGAAGCACGGTCGCCAACAACTCTTTGTACAGGTGTCTGACCAAAAACCGCTCTATGATCGCGCCCACGAGGGCCACGATGATTGGCGCGATAAGGAGGGCCAACCAGTAACTGCCCCCAGCTTCCCCAATAACAAACACAACATAGGCGCCCAGCATGAAGAACTCGCCGTGCGCCCAGTTGATGATGCGCATCATACCAAAGATTACCGCCAGCCCATAGCCGACCAGGATAAGGATAGCAGCGATGCTCAAACCATTGAAGAACTGCACCAGGTATGGCTCGTATCCCATGTTGCTTCCCCCATCCGATGCTAGAGGGCGGAGCCTGAGAGTCCTCAGCGACTCCGCCCTCGCTCATTCTGTACCGCGTTAGCGCAATGCTACGCTATGTACTATGTACCTTGGCCTACTGATGACAGAGCCAAGACCCCATCCACTATATGGTGCATCGTGGGTCAGGCTCCATCTTGTCAGACACAAGCAGGATCTCCAGGTTGTTCCATTTGTCAACGCGGCAGGTGTAGTACGTCAGTACTGCGTGATGGTTCTCCTTCAGGAAAGTGATTGGACCTGCGGGGCCTTGGAAAGAAACCTCTTCAAGGGCCTTTGCCACGGCATCGCTGTCGACGCTCCCAGCCTTCTCCACGGCCAAGCCATACAGGCGCGTGTTCTCGTACTGGTGCTCGGGGATTGGGTCTAGGGGTGCGGCCTGCCCTGCAATGGCCCTGTACCCCGCCAAGAAGGCGTGATTCTCCGGCGAATTGATCGCCATAGTGTAGTCGGTCGACACATACATGCCGGCACGAACCTCAGGCCGAACGCCACTGAAGTATGCTTCGGCGATACCCGCCGTGGCCATAGCGGTCTTTTCGAGAAGCCCGAAGTCGTAGCAGGCATTCCCAAAGGCTACTCCATCACTACCAGCCACCAGGCGAGCTATGACATGCGGATTGGCGGCGTCGATCCGACGGATCAGGGCAGTCCACTCCGTGTTGCCTAGCGGCACGTACTCCTCACCTACTAGCTCACCACCCGCCTCGGCCAAGATGGGCTTCAACACTTCAAAGGAGCCTCGAGGCCACGCGTAGTCAGAGCCAACGAGGAAGAATCTGGCGCCGACGTTCTCGACCAACCACGGCACGAAAGCACTGAACTGTTGGTTGGCCACCGATCCGGTGCTGAAATAGTACTTCCCACACTGCTTCCCCTCATAGTACGTTGGGTTCAGCAGAATCATCTGATGCTCATCGGTCACCTGCTTGACTGCGTTCCGCACGGAGCTGAAGAGGGTGCCAACGATGACGTCGACGTTCTCTTGCAGTATCAGCCGTTGCGCCTTGGCAACAGCCCTCTCGGGGTTTGTCTCCGTGTCTTCCAGGACGATCTCCAGGGGACGGCCCAGGAGTCCGCCAGCGGCGTTCATCTCATTCACAGCCAACTGGGTGCAGTCGAGCATCATCTGCCCGCTCCAGGTCGCCATGCCGGTCATAGGAGATAGCACCCCTATCCTGATTGGCTCACCGCTGGGTGCCTTGCCACTGGGCTCGGCTGTCGGCGCGGGAGCGCAGCCAGTCAGCAGTCTGCTACCCGCCACTGCGGCGGCCGCGGTTGCCGAGTACTTGAGGAAATCTCGGCGGTTCATCTTGTTCATCGTTGAACTCCTTTCATAGGTAGAATCGCTTTCATCCTGCCACAACCTTCCTCTACGATCATTGGGTTAGCTCGCTACCTCCTCACCTCCTTTCATCAAGACTCCCTAATACAGCTCAGCCTGCGGAGAAGGAATCACCAATACCGATA
>CAZPMV010000177.1:0-6810 GCA_964587335.1 uncultured Anaerolineales bacterium | reverse complement strand
AGATGTTCATTTCGCCCACAGATGATGACGAGTTGGCCGTGTCCCTCAGCGGCCAACTCGTCAGCCACAGCCAGGGCGATTTCCCCCAGCGAGCCCACGCCCCCGCTGCCTCCTGCAAGCAACACAGTCGGTTGGTCAGGGTCTAGGCTCAACTGTTGCCGCCATCGCGGCTTCGCCAGCCTTTCCACTGGACGGAAGCGACCACTCACCGGCATGCCCACCACGCGCATCTGTTCGGCGGAAAGGCCAGCCGCCCGCGCCCGGTGAATTGCCGCTTCGTTAGGAACGATGCAAAGGTCCACCTGAGGGCAGAACCAAGCGAGAGGCACACTGGCCCAATCGGTCACCACTGTGATGAAAGGAGCTTGGTTGCCCTCTTCCCGCAGGAACCGCAAGGGAATGTGGTTGAGCAGAGGGTGGACGGAGATCACCAGGTCGGGGGCCTGCTCGCGCAGACAGCGGCGCACAGGCTGAACCAGGGGCATGCACAGCCGCATCGTCCAAGCCAGGCGTCGGTTGTCCTCTCCGAATCGCCAGATGGCTTGCCACAAGACAGGTGTGTTCTGTACCAGGAACTGGTAGCTGCGCCCAACGCGGTTGATGGGGAAGAGGGTACAATCGTGGAAGAGATCTACCAGGATCACGCGAGCAGCAGGGGCCTGCAGGGCAAAGGCCTCCATCAGCGCCTCCGCCACGCTCCGGTGGCCGCCGCCGGTGGCGGAGAAAAGCAGCAAGACCTTGCTGTCGTTCATTCCTTTCCTGTCCCCGTCAGCTTCGGCACCTGCCGAACTGGACATTGGCGATTCTGCTCGTGGTGGCTTCAGTCGTCCAAGAATGGAACGAAGGCGACTGTAGGGGCGACTGGCCGGTCGCCCTTACGAACTGCACATCCTATGGTCCGTCGATGATCATGCCTTAGCTGTAGACCTCATCGACCAATCAGCGGGTGCCCAACACCTCCACCGCCAGTTGTGCATACACCTTGGCCGCCTTGAGAACGTCGGCCAGACGGATCTGTTCTTCAGCAGTGTGAGCATAGCGCTCCTCCCCCGGCCCGAAGCCAATGGTTGGAATGCCAGCTTGGCCCAACGTATAGACGCCATCGGTAGAGAAAGCCCAGGTGGTTAGCCGCGGGCGGCGCCCAATGGCTCGTTCAGACGCCCGCAGCGCCGCGCGCACCAGCGGGTGGTCCTCCTCCATCACCCAGGCGGGGTAGAATTCCCGACAGCGGCATCGGTAGCCGGTGTAGCTGGTCACCTCGTACTCGCTCACAGCCACCTCGGCCTTCACTCCCTCGCGGTTGATGATCTGCTGTATCTCGTTCAAAGCCCGCGCTTCCGTCTCGCCCAACGTCAAGCGGCGGTCCATGATCAAGTGACAGCAATCGGGAATAGCATTGCGGCTGCAGGCCACAACCTCCAAATTGGTCACGGCGATGGTTCCCTGTCCCAAAACGGGATCGCTGAGCAGGCTTGGGGCCAAGAGTTCGACGCCAAAGATCACGCGGGCGGCAGCGTGCAGCGCGTTCTCCCCCTGCTCCGGAGTCGAGGCATGACAGGAACGGCCTCTCAGTGTGACTTGCATTTCTATGCGTCCGCGTTGTCCCCGGCTCACTTCCAGATTCGTAGGTTCGCCCAGCACGACGAAATCGGGTCGCAGTCCTCCTTCTTCCACCAGCACGCGCATGGCCAGCCCCTCGCTAGGCTCCTCTTGCACCACGCCCACCACGTAGAGACTGCCTGCCAGCGGCAAGTCAGCCTCGATCAAGGCCTTAGCGCCATAGACCATGGCCGCTATGGCACCCTTCATGTCTGCTGTGCCGCGGCCGAACATCACGCCATCCTCGATCTCGGCCCCGAAGGGGTCCCGCTGCCACGCCTGAGGGTCGCCGACGTCTACCACATCCATGTGACCATCGTACAGCAGTATCGGTCCTGGCCCTGACCCGATGCGTCCGACGACGCTGCCCATGTGGTCAGTGTACACGTCCTGGAAACCCACGCGACGCATCTCCTCCGCCAGCCGCATAGCTACTTCCTCCTCCTGAGTGGAGAGGCTGGGGATACGCGCCAGGTCGCGCAGGAAGTTGATCAGGTCACGTTCGTCTTGGGCAGAAAAATGGAACATGCACGACGCCTCCAAGTGGTTTCAGGTTCGAAGGTTCCGGGGACGAAGATAGCAGGTTCGAGAGCCATTCCGGGTGCAAGGACTTTGAATTCGAAACTCGCAACCCTGAAACCCGAAACCCTTTCAATACGCGCCTTCACCGAAGAGGACTTTGGGGATGGTTTGCAGGAGAATGCGCAAGTCCAGTCCCAAAGACCAGTTTTCAATGTAGTAGGCGTCCAACAACACCATCTCGTCAAAGGGGATTTCGCTGCGCCCGCTAACTTGCCACAATCCGGTGATGCCAGGTACGACTTCCAACCGTTTCTTGTGCCATGCTTGGTACCGAGTTACCTCCTCGGGCAGCGCCGGGCGAGGCCCCACCAGGCTCATCTCGCCCCTCAACACGTTGTAGACCTGGGGCAACTCGTCGAAACTGGTGCGCCGCAGGAAGCGGCCCACGCGAGTGACGCGCGGATCGTCTTTCAGCTTGAATCTGCGCCCATCCACCTCCTCGATCTGAGTCAATGTCTCCCGCTCCGCATCTGCCCCCTCGATCATGGACCGGAACTTATACATCGCAAAGAGCCTGCCTCCCTTGCCCACTCGCTCTTGGCGGAAGAGCACAGAGCCGGGGGAATCGAGGCGAATGGCCAGGGCAATCAGGAGCATCATCGGCAAGGCCAAGACCAGACTCAGGACGGCGACCAGCACATCCGTGGCTCGCTTGAGGGCCAGGTTGAAGCCGGTGATGCTGACTTCCCTGACCCCGATAAGGGGGATACCGTTGATGTCGTCCACATCCACCCGGCTGAGGCTCATCTGGAAAAGGTCTGGGATGATGCGCGCTCGCACGTCAGCCCGCTGGCATTCGTTCACCAGGCGGATGATCTTGCGGTGTGCCTGCCAGGGCAGAGCAATGATGACCTCGTCAATGAGTTCTCCCTCCAACACGCGAGGAAGATTGTCCACGTTCCCCAAAGCCTGGAAACGACCGATGTCGGTGCGTCCCTTATCCGGGTTGTCATCTACGAAACCCACTACCTGATACCCGAACTCAGGATGGGCCACCATGTTGCTCATCAGCGTACGTCCTGTCTCTCCCGCGCCGACGATGAGCACCCTGGCCACAGCGCGGCCCTGCCTCCGCAGCCGGGCCAGCACGAAGGATTTCACCAGTCGAGCCACCCCCAAGAAGATGGTGATCAGGACAGCAGCATAGAAGAAAATCAGGCGGGAATAGACAAGGGGACGGACCGCAAAGACGAAGAAGACCAAGGCCACGATCCCGAAAGCCGTGCCATTGATGATGGCGCGCATCTCATCGAACCAGGAGCGCGTGCGGCGCGAGTCATAAAGCCCTGCTCCTCGGTAGGCGAAGAGCAGCAACGCCGTCAGCAGCGCAGCCAAGGGGATGTAGGTGCGGAAAGTCGCATCGTAGGCCGGGTCCACAGCCCGAAACCACTGCAATTCGTAGCGCACCCAGAATGCTACAACGAAGGCCAGATTAATCAACACCACGTCGATTCCCGCCATGAGCCGGGGAAGCCAGCGCCGTAACCGTCTAGCCATGGTCTGTTCCTCCCAAACTCAAGGCCCGGCGGTAGACAGCCGCCGTCTCTGCCGTGGCCTTGTTCCAGGAAAAGCGGGCAGCCTGCCGCAGGCCGGCCTGCCGCATCTCCGCTCGCAATGTCGTATCTCCCATCACCCGACCGATGGCTTCGGCTAGAGCGGAGACATCCTGTGGGCTCACGATGATAGCGGCGTCGCCTGCCACCTCTATCAACGATGGGATTGAAGACGTGATCACTGCTGTGCCGCAGGCCATGGCCTCCAGCACTGGCAGACCGAACCCTTCGTATATGGACGGGTAGACGAAGCACTCGGCAGCCCGGTACCACCAGGGCAATTCCTCACCCGGCAAGAAGCCCGGGAAAAGCAGTTCGTCGGCCAGCCCAAGCTCCTCGGCGCGGGCAAAGATGCGCTCGAAATACCATCCCTTCGCCCCCGCCACGATGAGCTTAACTCCATCAGCCCCCTCTCCCCAGCCGGCATCTCTTCGCCACTGAGCAAACGCCTCCAACAAGGACACGACGTTCTTGCGAGGCTCCAGCGTACCCAGGAAGAGTATGAACCGCGGCGGCAAGCCACGCTGTTGCCGGAACCGGTCCAACTCTTCCGGCGCCGCGGGGCTGAAGGCTTCGTCCACGCCGTTGTACACGACCTCCACCTTCCCGGCGGGGACATGCAAGAACTGTATCACATCATCCCTGGTCTGACGGGAAACCGCGATGACCCGCATTGCCCGCCGCGTGGCACTGCGGGTCGCCGCCCTCAGATAGACGCGCCTGAGCGGCTTCAGCGTCTCGGGGAAGCGGAAGAAGGTGAGGTCGTGAACGGTGACCACTGCCGGACAGGGAGAAGCGAAGGGCGTGGCATAAGCCAGTCCGTGCAGCAAGTCGACGCGCCGCGCGCGCAATGCTTGGGGCAGCAGCAGTTGTTCCCAAAGGATGCGCACTAGCGGCCTGGACGTAGGCCAGCGCACAGAGTGCATCGCCATGCCAGGCGGAGCCACGAAGCGGCGCTCGCTCAAGAATGCTGTGAAGCGCAGGTCTGGAGCAGTCGCCGGCAGTCTTTGCAGCAGGTTGTGGATGTGGCCGTTGATCCCCGCCCCACGATAGGTCTCCGTCAGAGAAAGCAGATGTGCGTTCAGGCCAACGTGAGCCGGTAGGTCAGACGGCGAAAGCGAATCGGTCACACACAGATTATACCACAAAACCCTGTGGGCGAAAAATCAACCGTCCCTGTCCACCCAGGACTGCTTTGTGAGGCAAAGCAGAGAAGGAAGCGGTAACATCTTCTGCTTCCGTGCTCAGCACCCCGTTTTCCAATTCCCAAACTATGTGGTATACTATCGAGTGAGATCTCAACCGAGGAGAAAAGGGTGGAAGAGAAGAAGTCAGATTTGGCGATCTCACCAGCCACACAAAGCGACTGCCGCGTCATTGCCCGCTTGATGCTCGAGCGGCGTGCTGAAGAACCCCGCTTCCAGAAACTGGCGCGCAGCACCATCCGGCGGACGGTCTACCAGCGCTGGGCCGCGCCCCGCTTCCTCGTCCGTACAGCCGACACTTACCGTGCCGACATCGGCGAAGAGATGGTCGGCTATCTTGTCCTACTCTACGACCACCCCTCGGTCGTGATACTGGATATGGTCGCACTGAAAGGCTTCAAGGGACAAGGCATTGAAGAGCACTTGCTACGTAGCGCCGAGAAAGTCGCGCTCCAGCGAGAGTATCCATACCTTCGGGCTGGCCTTGCACCGGGAGACGCCTACATCGCTGAGGTCTTCGCCGGAGCGGGCTTCCAACCGCTGGAGTTCCGGCGTTGGGAGTTTGTGGGCACTGTGACCGAGCACGAGGCCCCAGAAGAGATAACCATGCGGCCGCTAGTCGGGCGGGCCACAGTGGAACGGCGGAAGCACTATCTGCAAGCAGAACTGGACGCAGCCCGACCGGCTGGCCGGGAGTTGATCGAAGCCTATTACCTGCCCAAGCGGCCATCACGTGCGCAAGCGTTCGAGCTAGTGTATCAAGGGGAGCCGTTCGGCTACCTGTCCGCCAAGCGGGAGAGCGGGACCTACGCGCTGAGCCTCTCCACGCTGCCTGAATGGTGGGGGCACGAGTTGGAGGTAGCACTGGCCACAGCCTTCCCCACCACCGCTGCGCGGGCAAGCGAAGCTGACGTGCGACTGCGCTTGGACAGCACTCCCCACGCTAACGCCGTGACCGAATCGCTCGCCGCTCTGGGACTGGAGCGGGCCTTGGCCGACCCAGACATCTGGTTCAAGGCATTGAACGGAGAAGGACGATCAGCGGATGAAAGCCGCTGATCAGAATAGCTCCCTGTTTTGCCAATCCGAAGACCGATCCATGAAGAAACTGTCATCAGTGAACACCGCCGAAAGCGCAATTCGGGACTTGACATCGCCGCCAAGTGGTGCTATAATGAATGATAGATGTGAGCTTCAGGCTCTGTAGGAGAGAGATGGAGTCAGACTCTTGATTGCCTGGTGAAGCACAATCTCAAACAATCAGGGCCCCAGACCCCGGAGATTCCGGCAGACATCAACAGTCGTAAACCTCGTTCTGAATTCATCATCAAGGAAAAGGAGAGAGAAGTCATGAACAAATCCTCACTGATCCAACGTCGTGTCCTGTCCACGGTCGCGGTGTTGGGGATGCTGGTCGCGTCTCTCGTACTGGCGGGAAGCGTGGCCGCCGAAGGGGCGCCGTTCAACACGGTACCAGGCTACCCGCTGGAAGGGTGCTACAGCGTAGTGACGGCGGGAACCGGCATGTGGGATGGCGCCGGGAACATCACCGTTGACGTACCCGGTCCCGTGGTGGACGCCTTCCTCTGGTGGGCGGGTGCCGACTGGGGAGGCGCCGACGAGTTGATTGTCAATGGCGCCCCTGTCGTAGGCACACTGATTGACAGCACACCCACCCTCATTCCTAATCCCGACTGGTATCTCTGGCAAGCCAATGTAACCGGCTTTGTCGGAGAGGGAGCTAACACGCTCGCCATCTCGGGTTGGGAGAACGTGGATCCTCGTTGGTCATGGCGCAACGGCGCCACACTAGCCGTGGTCTACGAGCGAGATCCCGCCTGCCTCGACCCCGTCGAGATTCAGCTCTACGA
>CAZPMV010000176.1:5268-6817 GCA_964587335.1 uncultured Anaerolineales bacterium | reverse complement strand
GGAAGTAGTGCAGCGCCTCCGCCTTGTCCTCGAAGGTGGGAAGTTCGTTGTTGACCATGTCCATGAAGATCAACCAGGCTTCGTCGTGCTGGGGACCCTTGTTGGCCAGGCCATAGCCGCCTTGCTGCGCCAGCGATTCCTTGCTCACGTACTCGGAGTATTCCAGCCCCTTGGCCTCCATGCCGATGTCTTGCAGAAACTGGAGATCGGCCCCGTACTCCTCGACGAAGATCTGCTTCATGCGCCGAATGCCCTGTCCGGCGATCTTGCCGAAGCCCTCGCCGCGGGCCATATCATGCAGCAGCTCAATGGCCGCGTCGGCGTTGCCGAACTTCAGTTCCAGGCCACCTGTCTTCTCCTTGTCCAGGACACCCGCTTCGTAGCACTCCATCACAAAAGCGGTGAGGGTGCCGAAGGAGATGGTGTCCAGCCCGTAGGTATCACAGTAGAAGTTGATCTCCAGGACAACCTCTGGGTCGAAGATGCCACAGTTGGAGCCTACGCCGGCGATGGTCTCATAATCCGGGCCATCCACGCGCACCACCTGGCCCTTGTACGGCCCGGTGCGGACGGTGTATCCTTCCACGGTGTGGGAGCAACCCAGCGTGCAGCCGTACCAGCAGCCATCGGGGAGGCCCTGAGCGAAGCGCTTGACCCACACATCTCCGTTGATGCGGGAAGCGTCGGGGTGGCCACCATACTTGAAGTTGTTGGTGGGCAGGAGATCGTAGTCGTTCATGATCTGCACGAGGTAGGAGGTGCCGCGGCTGCGCATGCGGCACTGCTGCGGGTCATTGTCGCGGATCTCCTGGTGCATCTTGATGCCCACTTTGTCAATGCGGGACTTGTCGGCTGGATGGTTGGAATCGCCTTTCAGTCCCAGGTACTTGATCACCAGCGCCTTGATCTTTTTGTCCCGGAAGACAGTGCCGATGCCGCCGCGCCCTGCCTGCTTCACGCGCACGCCCTTGCGCCGGGCATCGTACAGGCTGAAGTTCAGACAGCCAATGAGGGCGTGCTCGGCGCCCGATCCGGCGGAGACAGACGAGATGCCAGTTTTCTCATCTTCCCTGTCGGCGAACATCTCCACCATCCGCTCGGCCAGTTCGTGGGTGTCCGCTGTGCCCTCTGGCGCTTCGTAGATGAACACCTTCGCCTGCGTGCCATCTATGTAGACGATGACGTCCTCTTCCGCCTTCCCCTGCAACTCAATGGCGTCCCAGCCAGCGAACTTGAGCAACGGCCCGAAGTAACCGCCAACGTTGCTGTCTATGATAGAGTGCGTGGTAGGAGAGATGGACACGACGAGCGACTTGCCCGAGCCAGGATAGGTGGTAGTGCCGCCCAGAGGGCCAGAGGAGATGACGATTTCATTATCGGCGTCGTTCCACTTCGTACTGCCCGTCACGCCGTGCCACAGCCGCCACAGCCCAAACCCCTTGCCGCCGATGAAGATGTCCTTCATTTCCTGCGTGACTGGCCTGCTCTCGATGGCGTTATCGGAGAGATTGACGTAGAGCGTGCGGTTCGTGTATCCTCTCTCAACCTC
>CAZPMV010000176.1:0-5168 GCA_964587335.1 uncultured Anaerolineales bacterium | reverse complement strand
ACTCAGTCGCTCCCCACCTCGATGGCCGGGAGTTGTACTCCCGACCCTGCGCTGCCGAAAGAAAGAAGGGACGTCTGCGTCGTCAGAGAGGGGCCTGCTAGACAAAGGATCGCCGGACGCGCCTTATCTCCTGGTCTCCTTATCCTCTTGTCCCCTTGTTTCCTTATCTCCTGGCCCCCTTGTCTCCTGTTGTACTCACCTACTTGGCAGCCCATTTCTCCGTCTCGCTGGCTGGGAAATCCTCGACCTCCACAATCTCCAATGCTTCTGTGGGGCACTCGTCGGCACATTTGCCGCAGGCGATACACTTGAAGGGCTCAACGTGATCGGGGTGCAGGAACATGGCCCCGATAGGGCAAAAACTCACGCAGGCGTAGCAGCCCACGCATTTCTTCTTGCTGATCGTCACCACCCCGTTCTTGAGGCGGCGAATGGCCATGGCCGGGCAGACGTCAATGCAGTCACCCAATTGTTGGCAGACGAGGATACGATAATCCGCATCGCCAGAGTCGTCTTCCACGATGCGGATGGCCGATTTCCCTGAGTTTGGTTCGTCGAAGTAAGTCTCGGAGCAGATCGCTTCACAAACCAGACATCCGATACAGCGGTCTGGGTAGGTTTTCAGGATCTTCATGGTTCACCTCACGTGTTCCGTTGTCTGTTGAAGCATTGGTGATTATACCATCCCCCACCGCATCCAACAACTACCTGTCAGGCCGTCGCCAAAGTCTCCTCAATCTCGCTTCTCTGAGCGGCGATCTCACGGCGCAATCGCTCGATGTCGGCCAGCAGTGCCACGTCTCGCTCGTCGCCCAGCACTCGCAGCCGATGCTTTCGGAAGGCCAATTCCGTCAGCAAGCGATGCACGCGCCCTTGGCGACGCGCCTCTGCCCGTCCCCCCCGTCTCCAGGCCGCCCACCACAACCGCAGACGCCGCCCGTATGCCGACGCCGCCGAATACTCCGACGCCGTCAGCAATCTGTCCACTTCCTCCCCCAGTTCCGTTTCGATCCATTGCCGTTCTTGGCGCCAGGCCAGCAGCACGATGACGAGCAGCACCAGTATCCCCCCACCATCGGTCAGCAAACTCAGCAAGAGACCTCCCAGGGATACATCGGCCAGCGAGACACCCAGATTGTGCAGACCGTGAAAGGTCATGGCCGCGGCTAGGCCCACGAGTGGCATCAGCCAGCGCAGACAGCCGCGCCGCGCCAGCCGCGCCATGCCCAACCCGGCCCCGCTGAGGGCAGTGAAGAAAGCGTGATTGAGGCCAAACAGGACAACTCGCAGAAAGACCACTACTCCCCAGTCCATCCATCCTCCTTCAATAAAGGTGGAGAGGAAGTAGAGCAGGTTCTCGGTCATGCTGAAACCGATGCCCACCAGCGCCCCGTAGACCACGCCATCCAGCACGTTGTCGAACTCGCGGCGGAAGAATAGCAGGAGGCCCACCAAGGCCAGGGCCTTGGCCACCTCTTCCACCACAGGCGCCACGGCGCTCGCTTCCAACACATTGGCCAGCCGTTCAGCTTGTAGTCCAGCCAGCGGTATACCAAACAGCGTCTCCGCCAGCAGAGAGATGAGGATGGCGGGAACCGCCCCCCAAACAAAGGCTACGGCCAGCAGTCCCAACGGCTCTTTCTCGTACCGATCGCCCCACCAGATCAGCAGAGCGTACATGACTGTGGGCACTGCTGTCGCCAAGAGGGAGAGAATCACCGCCAGGATATTGCTAGCGAAATCCACTTGAGCCTCCGCGTTCAGAGCCAACCCAACCGGCGCAGCAGTTTGGCGATGGTGGAAGGGAAGTGCACCCAAAGGCCATTGGGCCTTCCACCAACTTTGCCCAGGCCCAAGCTCTGTAAGAACTCCTCTGGCCCGTCGAAGGGCGGCAGTTCCACGTAGCCACGCCCCACTTCCCAGAGGGTATGCGCATCGCTTCCCGCCGTGGCCAGTTTGCCGTAGCGATCGGCCCACTCCCTGGCTTGGCGATTGTCGCGCTGCAACAGACAGCGACCGTTGAACACCTCCAACGCATCCACTTGGTCAACGATCTCCAACAGAGCCCCACGGGCCAGTGCCGAAGGACGCAGACTCTCGAAAGGATGGGGGACGCTGATCACTGCCCCCTGCTCCCGCAGGTGAGTAATGGTCTCCTGCGGCGTGAGATCTTTGGGCACCTCTTCTCGCAAGAAATAGGCAATGAGCTCGCCCTGCGTGGTGTCAATCTCCTGGCCCACAATTATCAGGTCGGGAGCCAGCTCCTGTGCCGCCAGCGCTCCGGCGATGGTGTTGTGGTCAGTGATGGCGATCTTGCTCAGCCCTTTGCGGCGGCAGGCAGCGATGAGCGCAGGCAGCCTCGTCAGGCAGTCCCCAGAGTAAAGTGTGTGAACGTGAAGGTCGACTTTCCAGATCAATGTGAGTATCCCAAGTTCAGGGTTCCCCGCCGCGGGCATACTTACTTGCAGAGAGCGGCCACCCGGCATCATTGCCAGGTGGCCGTTTCGTCTCTTCTCCTACCCAAGATGCACACCAACGTCTCGGAACCTCCACCGCTTTGAGCTGTGATTTGCTCAGTCTAGCTGCTCTCCGCCTCCCGCTTGGCCTTGGCGATCACGCCCTCGACGGCGTGGGAGGGCACGATCTCGTAGTGGGAGACTTCGATCTCATAGACGCCGCGCCCCTGGGTCATGGAGCGAAGGTCTGTGCCATAGCGCTGTATCTCCGCCAACGGAGCCCGGGCCGTGACCACGCTCTTGCCCTTTTTCTGATCCATGCCCATCACTCGCCCTCGCCTGGTGTTCAGGTCGCCCAACACGTCCCCCATGAACTCCTCAGGCACAGTGATGGTCACGTTCATGATGGGCTCCAGGAGAACCGGCCCGGCTTGCATGAACACCTTCTTGAAGACCTCGCGCCCGGCGACTTGGAAGGCGATGTCCTTGGAGTCCACTGGGTGCTGCTTGCCATCGTACACCTCGCAGCGCACATCCTCGATGGGATAGCCCGCGAGCACGCCCCTCTCCAGCACCGACTTGATGCCCTTCTCGATCGAAGGGAAGAAGGATGAGGAAATCGCACCGCCGAAGACACGCTTGGTGTTGTACTCGAAGCCCTCGCCCCGTGCCAAGGGCTTGACTTCCATGTGTACCTCGGCAAACTGGCCTGCCCCGCCGGTCTGCTTCTTGTGCCGGTAGTAGTCACTGGCCGGGCGGGTCACCGTCTCCCGATAGGGTACCTTGGGGATAGATGTGGTCACTCCCACACTGAACTTCTCCTGCAACCGGCGCACGCCGATGTTCACGTGTGCCTCTCCCATGCCGGCGAGGATGGTCTGCCGGGTGCTCGGCTCCTGCCGCCAGCGGAGGGTGAGGTCCTCCTCGCACAGGCGGGTCAGGGTGGGGCCCATCTTGGCCGAGTCGGCCTGGGTCTTGGGGCTCACCGCCACCTCGTAGAGCGGATAGGGGTAGCTGGCAGTAGGCAGTATGAGCGGATGCCCCTTGTCGGCCAGTGTATCACCCGAGCGGGTCTCGGTGAGCCTGGTCACGGCGCCGATGTCTCCGGCCACCACCTGAGCGACAGCATTCTGTTCCCTGCCCCGCATCATGTAGAGCTGGCCGACGCGCTCCTCCTCGCCGCTAGAGACGTTGAAAACGCGGCTGTCAGAAGGCAATGTACCCGAATAGACGCGGAAGTAGCTCAGCCTGCCCACGTAGGGGTCGGCCAACGTCTTGAAAACAAGCGCCGCCAGCGGCCCTGCGCTGTCTGGGGCCAGCGTCTCATCTGCTTCGGTTACCGGACTGGCGGCCGTGACCGCGCCCGCTTCGCCTGGCGAAGGCGCGAAATCAACAATGGCCTGCATCAACGGCTGGATGCCGACGTTCCGAAGGGCCGAACCGCAGAAGACCGGAACCATCGCCCCCTCGCGCACACTCTGTCGCAAGCCCTGGATGATCTCTTGGGGCGAGAGATCCTCTCCTTCCAGATACTTCTCGATCAACGCATCATCCGTCTCCGCTGCTGCCTCCACCAATTGGATTCGCGCTTCCTCCGCCTGATCGATCATCTCATCGGGTATCGGCGCTTCTTCGCCCTTCTCGCCCAGATACGCCTTCATGGTCACCAGGTCCACCACGCCACGGAAATCCATCTGCTTGCCGATGGGCAGCTGCAAAGGGACGAAGTTGGCGTCGAGACTCCCTCGCAGCGAAGCCAGTGCCCGGTCGAAATCGGCGTTTTCGCGGTCCATCTTGTTGATGAACAGCAAGCGCGACAGTCGCCGCTTGTCGGCATAGCCCCAAACCAGCTCGCTGCCCACCTCGACGCCAGCGACCGCGTCCACCAGCACCAGGGCAGCGTCGGCCACCTGGATGGCACTCAGCATGTCGCCCACGAAATCAACATAGCCAGGCACATCGAGCACGTTGACCTTGTTGCCGTTCCATTCATAGGGCAACAGCGACATCTGGACGGAGATATTGCGTCGGATCTCTTCGGGGTCGTAGTCGGAAACGGTGTTGCCGTCGTCAACACGTCCCAGCCGGCCAATGGCTCCACTGTTGAACAGCATGGCCTCGCCCAGCGACGTCTTGCCGGCCCCTCCGTGCGACAGCAACACCACATTGCGAATCTGATCGGTCCTGTAAATGGTCATTCACATCTCCTCATTCATGATGCTAGAATGTCGAACCCTGGCTGTTGAAAGGTCATCGAAGGGGAAAGGCAGCAGGACCACTTTGCCCCTGGTCATACAACGGTCTCCCGTCGGCAAGTGGTCTACCTCTTTTGTGTTGGTGCCCTATCTTCACCGCAGAGCACGCAGAGTCCGCAAAGATCCAAAGGTTTTCTCGGCATGCTCGGCGGTCTCTGCAGTACGAAAGCGAGCAAGACTTGCACCAACACAATTGGGGGAGACTACCACTTACCGCGATCCCGACTAACACATTGTAAATGAAAAGGAAGTAACTGTCAAAGGAGAGAAGCGGGTATCAGTTATCAGTGATCGGGGCTCGTGTTCCCTGAGACCCAATCCCTGATATCCAATACCCCCCTTTAGCCTCGATACTGCCGCACGATTCTCAAGTCGCTGCCCACCATGCGGAAGGCTCGCCGTTCCGCCTCATGCATGATGCGCTCCTCGTCCAGCGTCAGCAGTTCCCGGTTGCGCA
>CAZPMV010000175.1:0-6869 GCA_964587335.1 uncultured Anaerolineales bacterium | reverse complement strand
AGGGTTCCGATCTTGTTGACGGAGCCATTGAGGCCGGCTGTATCCTCGTTGAGCAACCGGACGACGAGGCCGTGCAAATCAGAAGGAGAAAACAAGAAGCGGCAACCGAACTGGCGCTCGAGTGGCAGGAGAGGTACTTTGCCCCATACAAAGCCATGAGCCTCGATGAGAGGTTTGACTACTGGTTCGGCCAGTTCAGCCAGTGCATCAAGTGCTTTGGGTGCAGGGACGCCTGTCCGATCTGTTACTGTGAGGCTTGCTGGCTGGAGCCAGACAGGGGCTTCGTACTCGGCGGAGAGATTCCACCTGACGCCATGTGGCCCATGGTGCGGGCTGTACACGTCATGGATTCGTGCGTCAACTGTGGTCAATGTCAGGATGCTTGCTCAATGAACCTACCCCTTTCCCGCTTCATCTTCATGCTCAGCAAGGAGATCGGCGAGATCTTCAAGTACGAGCCCGGAATGGATGTGAGTGCCTTGCCTCCGTGCAGGATCGTCACAGATGAAGAATTGAGCATCAGCGGTGTCGGACTCGTCTTCTAGCTACCATAGCAACGTACCTTCCCGATAAGTTGGGGCAATGGCATGTGCGACAGGCTTTCTAGCCTGTCCAAGCGGCAGACTGGAAAATCTGTCCCACTGGGCGAATCTTGCCTCTTTCTCCCCTTGGTAGTATAATAGGCATATGAACTACTTGATACTACCGACAGGAGGATCATATGGGCATCTATACCCAACGGGCACAAACGGTGCTTACCGCCGAGCAGTATGCTCTGTTGCGACAGTTGTCCAAGGAACAGAAGAAACCCGTCAGTGTCCTGATCCGTGAGGCGGTGGAGCGAGTCTACTTCAAGCAGGCTGCCTTGCAGCGTCGTCGTGCTGCCCTGAAGAGTCTCCTTTCCTTGGATGCCCCGGTTGCTGATTGGGAGCAAATGGAGGAGGATATTATCAAAGGGGCACTGGATGAGTGAAGAGGTCCTCTTCCTGGACGTAAATGTCCCGATGTATGCAGCAGGAAAGGAACACCCTTACAAGGCCTCCTGTGTCTGGCTGATGACGGAGATCGTCGAAAGGCACATCGCTGTGGCCATTGACACCGAAATCATCCAAGAGATTCTGTATCGCTACGGGGCCATCGGGCGTTGGCAGATTGGAGCGACGATGGCAACTGACCTGCTGGACATCATCCCCACGGTCTATCCGATTCTCGTTGCCGATGCGCGCAAAGCCGTTGAGTTCTTCAAGCAATACGCCAAGCAGGGGGTCAAGGCCAGAGATCTTATCCACGTCGCTGTGATGTCAAACAATGGGTTGATGAAAATCATCTCCACCGATGCCCATTTCGACCGCGTCGAGGGCATTGTCCGTCTCGATCCGCAAACGATGTTCGCCGAGACGGCTGGGTAGGAAAAACTGGATGGAGGTTCAGATTGATGAGTGCTAACTTCGAACCGCGAATTGTCGGCTTTCTGTGCAACTGGTGTACCTATACCGCGTCCGACACGGCTGGCGTGAGTCGGATGGAACAACCGCCCAACGTGGACATCATCCGCGTGATGTGCACAGGACGCGTGGACCCGGTCTTTGTCCTCAAGGCCTTCGCCGAGGGAGCAGATGGAGTCATCGTCTCCGGCTGTCACCCGCCGAGCGACTGCCACTACCAGGAGGGCAACTACAAGACCTTCCGACGCATGCCGTTGCTGCAAGCGCTGCTAGCACAGTACGGCCTTGAGGAGGGACGTTTCCACTGGGGCTGGATCTCCGGCGCGGAAGCCCCCCAGTGGGCACAACTGGTGCGGGACTTCACTGAGCAGGTGCGCGACCTGGGGCCGCTCAACTGGAAGCGTCAAATCGAGAGCAAGGAGTAAGGCCAATGTCTGAGGACACGAAAGAGACGAAAAACGGAAAACTCAAACTAGGTCTCTACTGGGCTGCCTCTTGTGGCGGCTGTGACATCGCCATCGTGGAGTTGCGGGAGAAAATCCTGGACCTGGACGCAGCAGCAGATATCCTCTTCTGGCCGGTGGCGATGGACTTCAAGTACAAAGACGTCAGAGCCATGCCCGACGGCCACATGGATGTCGTTCTGTTCAACGGCGCCATCCGCACCTCGGAGAACGAGGAGTTCGCCCGTCTCCTGCGCCAAAAGACCAAGGTGCTGGTGGCCTTTGGCTCGTGCGCCCACGAGGGCTGTATTCCCGGCCTGGGCAACCTCTTCGACCGCCAGTCCATCTTCGAGCGGGTGTACCTGACGTCAGAGTCGGTGGACAACCCCAACGGCTACTTGCCACAGACCACCTACCAACTGCCTGAGGGAGAGACCCATATTCCCGAATTCTACAACACGGTCAAGACGCTGGACCAGGTGACGGAGGTGGACTACTACGTGCCCGGCTGCCCACCGCAGGCCCCCCAGATATGGGCCGTGATCGAGGCCATCCTGGGCGGGAATCTACCGCCCAAGGGCAGCGTGGTGGGAGCCAACCAGAAGACCGTCTGCGACGAGTGCAAGCACAAGCGGGAGGAGAAGCACATCAAGAAGTTCTACCGCCCACACGAGATCATCCCCGACTCCACCAAGTGCCTGTTTGACCAGGGTATCATCTGCTCGGGGCCAGCGACGCGCGGCGGCTGCGGGGCGCTCTGCCCCAGCGTGGACATGCCCTGCCGCGGCTGCTACGGCCCGCCGCCTGGGGTGATCGACCAGGGCGCGGCGCTGCTCTCGGCGGTGGCTTCGGTGGTGGATGCCGACACCGAGGAAGAAGCAGCCCGCATCATAGGCGAGATCGTGGACCCGATAGGCACGTTCTATCGCTTTGGCCTGCCCAAGTCGCTGCTGCATCGGGTCAAACTGGAGATTGGGGACTAGAGGTTGGAAGTTGGAAGTTGGAAGTTGGAAGTTGGAGATTGGAGACTGGAGATCAGAACCACAGATCGATGGCCCAATCCCTGATATCCCGAAACAAGGAGAGCACCTATGCAAAAGATAAGCATTGACCCCATAACGAGGCTGGAAGGGCATGGGCGGATTGACATCTTCCTTGACGATGCAGGAGACGTCGCCAACGCCTACCTGGTGGTTCCCGAACTGCGCGGATTCGAGAAGTTCGCTGAGGGCCGGCCAGTAGAGGAGATGCCGCGCATCACGCCGCGCATCTGCGGCGTCTGCCCAGAAGCACACCACATGGCCGCGGCCAAAGCCTGCGACGCCGTCTATCATGTGGAAGTGCCGCCGACGGGCAAGATGTTACGCGAGCTGCTCTACTCAGCCTTCTACGTCGCCGATCACACCGTGCATTTCTACATCCTCGCCGCGCCCGACTTCGTCCTGGGACCAGATGCGCACCCTGCCGAGCGCAACATCCTGGGCCTGATCCACAAGGTCGGCGTGGAGATCGGCGGCAGCGTCATCGCCAATCGCGGCAAGGCCATGGACATCGTGGGCATGCTGGGCGGCAAGACCATCCATCCGGTGGGCGCACTCCCTGGCGGCGTGAGCAAAGCGATCAACGGAGAGGAACGGGCTCAGATCGAGGCCTGGGGCCACGAATTGGTCGACTTCGGTCTGTTCAGCCTGCAACTGTTCGCCGACGTGGTGCTGGCGAACCAGGGCTACGTGGACATGATTCTCAGCGACACCTTCACCACCCCCATGTACTACATGGGCTTGGTGGACGAGAACAATCGCGTTAACTTCTACGATGGCAAGGTACGCGTCGTGGACCCCGAGGGCAAGGAGTTCGTCAAGTACACCCCGGAGGAATATCTGGACGTGATCGCCGAGCGCGTCGAGCCTTGGACTTACCTGAAGTTCCCCTACCTCAAGAAGGTGGGGTGGAAGGGGTTCGTCACCGGTATGGACAGTGGTATCTACCAGGCCACGCCACTGTCGCGGCTCAACGCCGCCGACGGCATGACCACGCCGAAAGCTCAGGAGGCCTACGAGAAGTTCTACGCCACGTTAGGCGGCAAGCCGGTGCACAGCACGCTGGCCACCCACTGGGCGCGGTTGGTCGAGCTGCTCTACTCGGCAGAACGCATCGTCGAACTGGCCACCGATCCCGATATCACCAACCCGCACGTGCGCAACATCCCCACGGAGACGCCGACCGAGGGTGTAGGCATCGTGGAGGCGCCGCGCGGCACGCTGACCCACCACTACGTCACCGACGAGAATGGGATCATGCAGAAGTGCAACCTCATCGTCGGGACGACCAACAACTACGCACCTATGTCGATCTCCATCAAGAAGGCAGCGAAGGCCTTCATCAAAGGTGGTGAGGTCAGCGAGGGGCTGCTGAACCGGGTGGAGATGGCCTTCCGCTCCTACGACCCCTGTCTCGGCTGCGCCACGCATACCCTACCTGGTCAGATGCCCCTGGAAGTGCGCATCTGCGATGACAGAGGCGACGTCGTAGAGATGCTCAGGCAGAACATGTGAATTGGATGTTAGAGATCAGAGATTGGAGATTGGGGATTGGAGGTCGGAGGCGAGGGTATGAATAAGGCAGCCTCCAATAGCCAACTCCCAACATCCAGACCAAAAACTCTGGTGCTGGGCTTGGGCAATCCGATTCTGACCGACGACGGCGTGGGCATATACATTGCGCGGGCCGTGGCCGAAAGGGGCCAGCAGGAGGGTGTGAGCTTCGCCGAGGCGTCTGTCGGCGGGCTGCGGCTGCTCGATGTGATCGCTGGGTACGAGCGGATCATCATGGTGGATGCCATTCTGACCGGCAACGGCGAGGTTGGCCATATCCATCGCCTGTTTCCCAACGACCTGCAGGCCTCGCTGCACGTTGGCTCCACCCACGACCTCTCCCTGCCCGGCGCGCTGGCCCTGGGGCGAGGCATGGGCATGGCCTTGCCCGAAGATGATGATCTTGTGATTCTGGCCGTCGAAGTGGATGACGTGCTGACCTTCGGCGAGACCTGCACACCAGCAGTCGCTGCGGCCATCCCTCATGCCGTGGAAGCGGTGCTGGCCGAACTGGAGCGGGGAGAACCGTAGCGCACGATTCAGAACCTCTCATAGCTTGCCACAGGGTCACCAGGGCACCAAGCCCCCAGGGATTTGGAGACTTCTCCGTCCCCCAGTGGAGCTTGGTGTCTTTGCGTTTGCGTGGTTGTCCGTGTTCATCCGCGTCCTGGCGAAAGTGTCCGGTAGTGAGCCTCAGAATAGACGTGCTGTCCTCAGTAGAGCTGTTGAGCGCAGCACGGAGAGCGTGTGCTCCGATGCCAGGGTGTCAAGCGAGACGTGTACAGTACCGCTTCTTTTGGACAGGTTGGGACGCTGATGTATAATCGACGCGATCACATCACGACATCGGCGATCACTCCGGGACCAAGTAAGCACAGCAGGATGCTGCGCTGATCCCATCCCCGGAGCAAGCGGTTGAGCGTCTGGCTCCGGACGGAACACCACTCAGGAAGACAGCAGGAAACAGCGACAGGGAGCGGTGGCATGACCAGCGCTCCCTGTCGCTTCAGTACGCCAGCCCGATTCTCAGCGGTTCTGATAGACAGCGCAGGCAGAATAGCAACCATGCACGAATTGGCAGTCACCCAAAGCATGCTCAATCTGGCCCTGGAACACGCCGAGCGGGCCGGGGCACAGCGCATCACGCACATCAACCTGGTCGTCGGCGAAATTGCGAGCATCGTGGACGACAGCGTGCAGTTCTACTTCGATTTCATCAGCAAAGACACGTTGGCTGAGGGGGCGCAACTTTCGTTCAAGCGGCTGCCAGCCCGCTTTCGCTGCTCGGCCTGCGGCCAGGAGTTCCCACTGCGTGACGGTAACTGGATCTGCCCCGCCTGCCAGAGGCTGGGCGGCGAAGTCATCAGCGGACGAGAGTTCTATATGGAGAGCATCGAGGTGGAGTGAGGGAGGAGAAGCGCATTGAAAGTTCAAATCGTCAAGGACATTCTGAGCGCCAACGAACAAATCGCACTGGAGAACCGGCGCCTGTTCGACGGAAAAGGTATCTTTGTTCTGAACGTGATGGCCGCGCCCGGCGCAGGCAAGACCAGCCTCATCGAGCGCACCATCGAACTGCTGCGGGCTCGGTTTCGCATCGGCGTGATTGACGGTGACCTCGCCTCTACCATCGACGCTGACCGCATCGCCCGCTTGGGCATCCCGGCGGTGCAGATCAACACCGGCGGCGCCTGCCATCTGGACGCTAACATGATCCGCAGCGCTTTGCCCAAGCTGCCACCAGACGAGATCGATCTGCTGTTCATCGAGAACGTAGGCAACCTCATATGTCCCACTGGCTTTGCCTTGGGGGAGCACCTAAAGGTCATGATCTCCAGCACGCCGGAAGGGGACGATAAGCCCTACAAGTATCCAGGTATGTTCAGCGCTGTGGACGTGCTGTTGCTCAACAAAGTAGACCTGCTGCCCCTGCTGGAATTCGACGTGGCCTACTTTCGCAGAGGCGTCGAGGCGCTCAACCCTGACGTGGCCTTCTTCCCCGTGTCCTGCAAGACGGGGGAGGGGGTAAATCAGTGGGTGGAGTGGTTGGTGGCCGCGCGGAGCAAGCTCTGGCCCTCGAGTTGAACTAAGAATCACCAAAAAAGTGTAGTGGTCAACGACATGATGCACAATCTCATAGGACGCAGACGAGCGCGGAAGACGCAGAGAAACGGAGCAAATCACCGTAAATCAACGTTAGTCCGCGTCCCAATTGGCTGGAAACGCAGTGCAACATGTTCTTGACCATTACAAGGACGCTTTGTTAAGCAGAAAGGTATCGCCGTTTGAGGGACAAAATGGAACCCCAGCGGATGACCGCAGACCGTCACTACGGATGTGTGGTGCAGCCCCCGGGAGGGCTGCCCACTCATCCACTGGCACACAGA
>CAZPMV010000174.1:0-6938 GCA_964587335.1 uncultured Anaerolineales bacterium | reverse complement strand
GCCTCCACGTCAATCCAGGAGCGAGTGGCCTTGCGGGCCAGCGGTTCGGTGGTCCAGATGTGATCCACCCGCCAGCCCAGACCGCGCTCCAGCGCCTCCCGCGCGCGGTAGTCCCAGAAAGTGTATTGTCCAGTCTCGTTGGGATGGTGCAGCCGGAAGACGTCCACGAAGCCCCACTCCCGCACTCGCTCCAGGGCAGCGCGGGCCTCAGGATGGAAGTCCACGTGTTTCTTCAGCCGCTTGGGATTGTGCACGTCCATCGGTTTGGGAGCAACATTGAAGTCGCCCATCCACAGGAGCGGTTCTTGCGGCGAGTAGTGCTGCTTAAAGTGAGCCCGCAGCCGGGCCAGCCACTCCAGCTTGTATCGAAAATGAGGAGAATCGGGAGAGCGCCCTTGAGGAACGTAGGTGTTGACTACGGGGATGCCCCTGATCACTGCCCGAATGAGGCGCGCTTCGTCCGATTCGCCCTCTCCCGAGCCCGCCCAAGGGCCGCCATCATCGAGGCCGAAGGCGACTTCCAGCGGCTTCTCCTGGCTTACGATAGCCACCCCAGCGTGGGCCTTCCGCCCGCGGAAGACCACGTGGTATCCGGCTTCGCGGAAGGGCTTCTCAGGGAAGTCCTTGTCCTGCACCTTCGTCTCCTGCAGGCAGAGGATATCAGGCGCCTCGCGGCGCAGCCACTCCAACACCAGTGCAAGCCGGGCGCGGACGGAGTTGACGTTGTACGTGGCCACCTTCAGCACGTTGTCAGGCATACAGAATCCTCAGAAAGGCTCCTTGTGACACTCAGCTCAGAAGGCCAGGAGGATATCTTTCAGCTTCTCGGTGATGGCCAGTCCATCGTCGAAGGGCCGCTGCCACATGTTGCGGCCAAAGATCAGCCCGGTGGCTCCGGCCTCCATGCACAGGCGGGCCTTCAGCAGCAGATCCTCATCGCCCATCCTACTGCCACCGGAGAACAAAACCATTGTCTTGCCCGCCGAGGCGACGACCTTTTCCACCGCCAGCCGGTAGGCCTCGTTCTCATCCAGGTCCTTCCATTCCTGATATAGCTTTCTGTAGGCCGCCGGGCTGTCGGCGTTGCCTTGATCCTGGAACTTGGGCACGTTGAGCTTGACGATATCGGCGCCCAACTCATCGGCCAGACGCGCTGCGTAATCCACAGCATAGATGCTGTCTCGGCCGCCCCTATCGCCTATCGCCGCGCCGCGTGGGTAAGACCAGATGATGAGTGGCATGCCGTAGCGGTCGCATTCCTTCCGCACCTTGCCCAACTGGATGAAGTCCCGATCCTGCGCCGGCGAACCGACGTACAGCGTGTAGCCCACCGCATCAGCGCCCAGTCGCACGGCATCCTCCACGCTGGCTTCGATGGCCGAGAAGGCCGCGGCGTCGGAGGGGATGCTGGTCTTGCCATTGAGCTTGAGGACGAGGGGCACTGCGCCCGCGTACTCTTTCATGTACTTCTGCGCCAGTCCGACGTGGAAGACGATGCCGGAGTAGCCTCCCTCCTTGGCCAGTCGGCATTGATAGTCCGGATCGCCGCTGGGTGGGTTGGGGAAGAAGTCAACGGGGCCGTGTTCCATGCCCTGGTCAATGGGCAGGAGCAGCAGCGTGCCATTGCCTGGGCCGTGCTCGTAGAGCAGCCGATGCAAGCGCGTCCGCTTGCCCAGAGTGAGGTCTAGTTCGTCCAAGGCCGGTCTCTCTATCATTGTTGTCTCCTGGGTGGTCTGCCTGTGAATTGTTGTTTGTGATGGTTGGCTGAATATGACAACGAATACGGAGGATTGATCGAATGAGCGGCGTCCAGACTCGTTGAATCCTTCAAATCCGACCTCATCTGTGGTCAACGTCAAATCAAAAACACTCAAGAGGAGGACTATCGTCTCCTGAAAACGCAGAACAGATGCCTCGTTACTCGGTGCCCGTCACTCGTTACCCGATACCGGTCGCCTACCCCCTACCCCGGATAGCTCTCGAATAGCCGCCCCCAGGGACTCTCCCGCTTCCACTGCTGGGTTACCTTACGTCCTTTGAGGGGGTACCAGACCCGGTCGTGGTAGGTCTCGCTGGCAAAGATGAATACCTTGACGATAGGTGTGTGGAACAGGAGCTTCTGGAAGACCTTGAGCGGCGAGCGCCAGAGCAACATGCCCGTGCCGGTGCCCAGGTTGGCGCTCACGGTGAAACCCCATCGCTCATCGGCCAGCTCTGGCATGCCCACGACCTCCACCTCCCGCGGGTTTCCCTGGCCCAGCCCCCGTTCGGTCGCATGGGCTATGTAGGGGATATTCATGGGCTCGAAGCCCATCATTTTCGCCGCCACGGCGTCAATGGCCACCTGATCGGCCGAGGCCAGGATGACGTCCTTCTGGTGCGGAATCATCGTGCGCGGCCCCGCGCCGCTGCCCGCCGTGGTGCCGTCCATGGTGGCGAAGATGCCCGTGTGGATCTCCTTCTGGATGGCCAGCAGATCCACCAGCGTGTCGTGAATCCAGGTGTGGGTGTAGTGACGATTGACGTTGAGCAAGCCGCCGAAAGCGTTCTTCATCGCCCCGGTGGTGACGGTGTAGGTGTGGGCCTTGACCGTGGGCAAGTGGACGATGTTCTTGCCCACGAAGTAGTCGGGAACGTAAATGCCGTCGGGGAAGATCGTGTCTAGCACAGCCATTTTAGCCTGGGGCCTATACTCGATCCAGGTCATATCCTCCGGCTTGAAGTTGTACTTCTTGGGCACGCCGTGCTTCGCCAATACCGGGCCGAACTTGTTGTAGCGGTCGCCCAGATCGGCGATGGTCACCACCGTGCGGTTGTGCACGTCCACCAGATCGCTGAAGCCGCTGTCCCGCAGCGCCAGGATGGTTCCTTCCAACTGCCAGGGAGTGGTGTTGGCGCTGGGATACAGCAGGTGCCAACTGATGTTGTCCTTGAGAATGGTTGTGGCCGACGGGTCCAGTGCCTCCCGCATCCCGGCCAGTTCACACAAGCGCTGATAGTCGTCCAGCACTGTCTCTGGTGTGGTTTTCAGAATCGCTACTTTCGGCTTGGTCATGTGTCGCTCCTATCTGGACAGCTTGATTGGGTGAGTGTTCTCATCTGTGGCCGATTATACCGCCCCCAGCCGAAAAGTCAAACCATCGAATGATACGATCTGCAACCAGAGGACATTCTTGGAATGCTCACATTTGGCAAGGGGCCGTTTGTCAGTATAATGGCACTATGCTATGGGGAAGCTGCTTCAGAGCCGAGGCGGTACGGACTGCCTCTCGCTCGCCGAGCGGCTTCTTATTGCTTTACAGGGGGAGGAACGAGAATGGCTACTGATGTATTGCATGGACTGACACTGGCTTTCATCGGCAGTGGGACGATGGCTGAGGCGATGATCCAGGCGCTGCTGCGCGCCGGCGAAGTGACTCCAGAGCAGATTGTCGCCAGCGGGCCACGTGCTGAGCGGGGCGCGAAACTGCGAGATCGGCACGGTGTGCGCGTCGCCACCGATAACGTTGCCACTGCCAGTGAGGCGGATATCGTGATCCTCTCGGTCAAGCCCCAGGTGCTGCCCCCTGTGCTGGCCGAACTGCGCGGCCACATTCAGCCCACGGCGCTCGTGCTTTCCATCGTCGCGGGCATGCCCATGGCTGTCATTCGCGCCGGGCTCGACCATGCCTCCGTCGTGCGCACCATGCCCAACACGCCAGCTCAGATCGGGGAGGGCATGACCGTCTGGACCGCTGCGCCAGCGGTGAGCGAGCCGCAGCGCGCCCAAGCGCGAGCTATCCTGCGGACGATGGGGCCGGAGATGCACGTCAGCCACGAGGACGCGCTGAATATGGCTACCGCCGTCAGCGGCACCGGTCCCACCTATGTCTTTCTGCTCATGGAAGCGCTGGTGGACGCGGCAGTGCACCTGGGCTTCTCTCGCCGCCAGGCGCGCCTGCTGGTCATCCAGACGGTGCTCGGCTCTGCCCGGTTCGCTCAGCAGTCCGACCTCCACCTGGCGCAACTGCGCAACCAGGTCACTTCCCCTGGCGGCACCAGCGCCGAGGCTATTTACCAGTTGGAGAAGGGGGGACTGCGTACGATACTGTCCAAGGCCATCTGGGCAGCCTACAGGAAATCGCGCCTGTTGGGCGAACGAGTCCAGCAGCCTATGGAGGGTCCGTTGAAGGTCAATGGTGAGGGAGGCTAGGGCAGTTGGGAGGTATTTGTCACCTCATCACGCCGTGCTTTTTGACCAGACGCGGCTCATCAGCGGCTTCACAGCCAGACTCAGCAGATAGGCGAAGCCCGCGACCAGAATGATGGTTGCGCCAGAGGTGAGGTTCAGGAAGTAGGAGAGCCACAGCCCTGTGGTAGTGAAGAGCACGCCCAGGATGCTGGCCAGCACCATCATCCACTTCATGTCCCTCACGAACTGCCCGCTGATGGCTGCTGGCATCGTCAGCAGGGCGATGACCATGATCAACCCCACCACTCGCATCATCATCACCACCGTGAGTGCGATCAGGCACAGCAGCAGCATGTGAATCGCATCTACCGGCACGTTTTCCACGGCGGCAAAGGTCTCGTCGAAGGAGATCGCCAGCAGTTCTTTGTAGAACAGCGCCACCAGCGTTATGATGACCAGATCAAGGGCCAACATGATCAACAGGTCGCCGCTGGGCACGGCTAGGATGCTGCCGAAGAGATAACTCATCAGGTCCGCCTTGTACCCCTCCGTCAGGTCCACCAGGATGATGCCAAGGGCCATGCCGATGGCCCACATCACGCCAATGATGGTATCCGCTCGCTGTCGGGTCTTGCGTTGTACAGCGCCCATTCCCACTGCTGCCGCCACGCTAAAAACCATCGCCCCCAGGACCGGATTGAACTTGAAGAAGTACCCCAGGCCAATGCCGCCGTAGGCCGCGTGGGCGATGCCGCCGCTGACAAAAACGATGCGGTTGATGACGACGAGCGTGCCGATGATGCCGCAGGCGATGCTGACCAGCACACCGGCCAGCAGGGCGTTGCGCATGAAGCCGAATTGCAGCGCCTCGATCATTGTCGCACCTCCTCCACTTGCGGTGAGCCTGGTCGAACCACGGTGTGTTCCTGGAAGACGCGATGGGGGACACCGTGAGCAATCAGATCAATGGGGCACTGATACGCAGCCTCCAGCATGTCCGGCGTGAGTTGCCTTTCGCCATGGTAGAACAGCCAGCGGTTGAGGCACCCTACCGTCTTCACGTACGCGGACACAGCGCTCACGTCGTGTGAGACCATTAAGATGGTGACATGGTCGTTCAGGCGGCCCAGCAGTTCGTAGATGCTGGTGCTCACCAGGGGGTCAACGCTGGCCATGGGCTCGTCCAGGAGCAGGATTTCGGGTTCCGTGGCCAGCGCGCGGGCGATGTAGACTCGCTGCCGTTGCCCGCCTGAAAGCGCACCGATGGGGTGGTGGCGCAGGTCTAGCATCTCCACGCTGCGCAACGCCCCCGCAACGACGTCGTTATCCTCAGCCGTGTAGCGTTGCAGCAGGCCCCGCTTCGCCAGTCGCCCCATTCGGACGACGTCCCACACGGTGATGGGGAAGTCGCGATCAAACTCGACCGACTGCGGTACATAGCCAATGTGCCGCCGCCCTTCCTTGACGCTCCTGCCCATAATGTGCACCTGGCCCCGCATGGGCGGGAGCAGTCCCAGCAGCACTTTGAGCAGCGTCGTCTTGCCGCCCCCGTTCGGGCCGATCAGCCCGATGAAGTCCAGTTCCCTGACTGTGAGGTTGACGTCCTCCAGTACGGCTTCATGCTCGTACCCTGCCCAGAGGTGCTGGACGGAGATCACCTCTCGTGCCGTCTCTGTCGTTTCCTTGCGATGCATTTCCGTTCCCCTTACTTGCCCAACACTCTTGCGAACGTATCGGCAACTTGGCGCAGGTTGTCCAACCAATCGGTCGCCAAGGGGCTGATGAGCAATACCTCGCCGCCGATCTCCTTGGCGATAGTCTCTGCAGCCCTGGTGCTGAATTCTGGCTGAGCGAAGATCATCCTGATCTCCTCTCTCCGGGCACCTTCAATGAGCGCCGCCATCTCTGCCGCGCTGGGCTCCTGCCCGCCGATTTCGACGGGAATCATCTCCAGGCCGAAATCGCGGGCAAAGTAGGCCCACGCCGGATGGAAGACCATGAATTTGCGGCTGTCCAGTTCCTCTAGCGTTTCTCGAATGGCATCGTCCAGCGCGTCAATGTCCGCCAGGAAGCCTTCCAGGTTTGACTGGTACGCATCTTGCTGCGCGGGGTCGAGCTGCGCGAGTGCCTCGTAGATCGTTTGCGACTGGATTCTGACCAGCGAAGGCGAAAGCCAGATGTGTGGGTCGGGGTTTTCCGTCTTGCCCTCATTGCCTTCCTCTCCTTCCCCTTCTTCCCCGTGCTGGTGCGCTGCCATGGGCATCCGCTCGATCCCCTCTGTTGTGTCTACCATCAGCATCTCGCTGTTGACCGAGGCGATCTTATCCAGCCAGGCGCTCTCGAAGGGCACGCCGATGCTGACGTAGGCAGCAGCCTGGCTCAGTGCCTGGAACTGCTCCGGCTTAGGCTCGTAGGTCGCCGGACTGGCTCCGGGCTCCACCATCACATTCACGGTCACATGCTCGCCGCCGATGCGTTCCAGGAAGTACTTCTGCGGAACGATGCTCACGGTGACATGCAGCAGGTCGGTAGGCTCAGGCGTTGCGCTCTGACCGCATCCAGCTAACAGCGTCGTGGTGAATAGCAGGGCTACAGCTATTATGGCACTACCGCAAAAGTGACACGTGGGGTAGGCTTTCGAGCCTGCCAAGCAGCCTGGAAAGGCTGCTCCACGTGCGGCTTTTGCCCCCATGCCTATTATGATGGGCCATCGAACCAGATGTGCGGGTCGTTCGTTGTTGACAGGCATTTTCACTCACCGTCCCCT
>CAZPMV010000173.1:5277-6957 GCA_964587335.1 uncultured Anaerolineales bacterium | reverse complement strand
GCGTGTCCAAAGTGGGAATCGAGCCTTCAGGCAGTGTGTGTCGGCCTTCCGAAATCGTCTCCTCTGGTGTAATCTATACGGCTACAGAAGGAAGCTGTCTAGGTCATAGTTGCCGCTATTGAACTCGACAAGCTTGACCCAGTCTATTACTCCGGTGCTATCACAGAACTCATCAACGAACTGTCTTGTGAACCTGTTCACCACGCCGCCCTTCTGCTGCAAGAACGTATCGTTGTGTTTCTGCGCTCGATAACCGACTGGCTCGATGATGTCGGTGTACAGGTCTCTGTTCTCGCTGATCAAGTACCAAAAGTTCTGCCCAACGACCTTGAGATAGCCAGATGTCGTGTGGGCAGTTCGGGTCTTGCCATAGCAGATGCCAAGCGCTGGCTCAACCCTTGCTGCGATTCGCGATTGTCTGACTCGAATGACAGCATCTCGCAAGTCTTGTGCGAGCTTTCTGTGCTGAGAACTGTTGCCCCAGTTTGGTCCCGATTTGATGGAGACGACGTAGTGAACACCGGCATTGATGAACTCCAGGTCTACACCCTGTGCCGTGGATTTGTGGCCTCCGCATGTCTTGCCTGCAATGAATATGGCCAGATCTTCGAGGAAATCGCCGAAGAGCTTCTCCTCGGACGAAGAAAGGCGGGCATCCAACAGACCTTCTATGAGATCGGACGCCTTTGTGATGTTCTTCGCTCGGAACAAGTAAGGGTTCTTCTTGAGCAAACCTCCGAGCTTCAGCTTTTCGAGGGACCGCACTCGCCAGCGGTGGAAGTCGACGATGTTCTCATTGATGTACTCCCGGACCTCGTCCAGATCGAGTTGTTTCATCACGTCCTCCTCGTTTTCTAGCCTTCAGAGCGCTCCAACAGCCGAGGTTGTGTCTCAACTACCCTCTCTCTTGACACTTGGCAATACTCTTCATTGACATCGATGCCTATGTAGTTACGCCCAAGGTTCTTCGCGGCGATTGCCGTTGTCCCTGATCCGACAAACGGGTCCAGGACCCAGTCTCCCTGCTGGGTGAACAGCTTGATGAACCAACGTGGGAGATTCACCGGGAAGGCTGCACTATGGCCTCGATTAGAACACTCTGTGGCCATATGAACAACGTTTGTCGGATATACCTTGTCACGGCCAATCCATTTGGAGACGTTCTTGCCGAACCCGCTCCCCACTTTCGATTCGTCTCTGCTCCTGTCTGTTTCGCTGAGACTCGCAAGGCGGGTCGTGGCCCAGTCTCCAACAGGAACCATGACGGCTTCCTGATACATATTGAACTTCCGTTCCTTATTGAACTGAAGCAGTCTTTCCCAAGAGTCGCGGAACCGATTAGGCCATTTGCCCGGATAGCAGTTCCTCTTGTGCCAGATGAATTCCTCAGTCCACAGCCATCCTTGCTCTCTCAGCCTCAATATCAACTCGATAACATACGTATGGCGTTCACCATTGACAACGCGTTCCTTGATGTTCAAGATGAAAGTGCCGGTTGGTTTCAGAACGCGCGCGAACTGCTCTGCTTTTGGCAAGAACCAGTCAACGTATTCGCCAGGTCTAACGCCACCGTATGTCTTTTTCCTGCGATCAGCGTATGGCGGAGAAGTGAAGATCAGGTCAAAGAAGTGGTCCGGGAACCTCTTCAGCATCTCTTCACAGTCGCCATGGATGATCCCA
>CAZPMV010000173.1:1584-5177 GCA_964587335.1 uncultured Anaerolineales bacterium | reverse complement strand
TGGTCACGCGTCAGGCTGGGCCGCCCTGGAGCATCACACGTTCCGCTTGCAGAACTCAAGAGCGGCCAGCGCCCTCACCTCTGGCAGACCCACTCCTGAAATAGAGCGGTCAGGTCGCATTGGCAATGGTCTTCGGCAAGCTGCTTGAACGCATCAGCGGCGCCAATGCCCCATTTGTTGGACTGATAGTAGTCCCGCAGGAATTGGTCAAAGGTTTCTTGCCCCATCGCCTCTGCCAGCGCGGCGATGAAAAGCGGGCCCCGGCCGTAGACAATTGCACCATATTCTTTGCCTGTATACTCTCCCGCGGGCAATCCGATGGGAACGTCAGCCCGGTCAACGCGGTCCCAGCGACTGTACCACGACTCGCGGTATCTTTGCGCCGCAGCTTCATCGTAAGTATCCACGTAATACAGCCCGGTGGCATATTGAACAACAGCCTCGTCGAGCCAGGGTTCGTCTATCTGATCGTTCCCGACAACGTTGTAGAACCACTGATGGGCGGCCTCGTGCGCCAAAGTGGATTCGAGATAGACCTGAGATGGCACCCCCGAAAACTCTACCTCTGGGTCGTACTCTCTGAGGGTTATCGCTATGATACCGGGGTACTCCATGCCCAGTGCTTGCATGGGGGTGCTCACGATGTCAAATTCGGTGTACGGATAGTCGCCAAACCGCTTGCTGAAGCCTTGCAGTGCGTTGGTCGCAAATTGCAGGGCCAGTTCCGCCCCGGCCGTCCACTCTGAAAGGGCGTAGCTGTTGATGGTCGTCTCTCCTACCGTCTCGCTGACTACAATGTAATCCTCGCTGGCGGCCAGGTAGAAGTCGCGCGCAGGACCGGCCGCAAAGGTCAGAATTTGGGTGTCCGCCTTGTATTCGCTGTCGACCTCGACCCCCGAAGCAACGACCGTCAGCGTGTCGGGCGCGGTCACGCGCACCAGGTAGAAGCTGGCGTCAAAGTGTGTCACGTCCGCGTTTGGAGGCGGCACTTCCACGTTCCACCCCTCGTCGTCGTAGGCCGGGATGACCGGGTAGAATTCGTCCAAGACCAGCACACCTTCAAAGTAACCGAACAAACCATAGTTGCCGGCCATCTCCCGTGCCACTTGCACCTCAAAGTTCATCTGGATGACTGCCTGTTCACCGGGTTGTAGAGCGGCCGGCAGCGGAACCCTGAGGGCGCTATCCTCGAATTCGTAGACGGGTTCTACCTCTTGGTCGTCCACCTGGAGCGCAGACACGGTTGTTTTGCCACCGGCAGTGTTGGGAAACAGACGAAAGTAGATATCATGGAGCGGTTCATCCTCCTGGTTGGTATAACGAACTTGCTCGTGGCCTTCCAGAAGAAAGAGGTCGTCAGCAATCTGAAAATCAATGCGGTACACGCTCGCGCCCGGCAAGTGGCCGAGCGCCTCCTGCTCCGACTCAATCAGCCCTTCGCGGAAGATGGTGCGGTCATCCCAGGCGACGTCAAATGGGTGACTCGCACTGTGGGTGGGAGCAGGCGTGATGGTTGGTTCACCCAATTGGCAGGCCACAAGCGACGCTATAATGAGGATAAGAATCGGGATTCTTGATGCAATGGACTCCATGGCACTTACTCCCCTTGATTACTTGGGAAAGCCTGTCAGCGAGGTCTACCTGGGGTTCAGCGCTGCCAGGAAGGCTTCCACGACTTCGAAAAGCTGGTCGTTTCTGATGGTAGCCACATGATCTCCGTTGGGAACGAACAGCAATTTCAGTGGAGCGATTCCATGCCTTCCAATCTCTCCAATCTCTCCAATCGCTGTGTCAGCTAGCTACCTGGCGGCCCACCGCGCCGCAGATCGTCCAGCAAGCCAGCCGGTGGAAAACGCCGCTTGCAGGTTGAAGCCGCCGGTGTCACCGTCCACGTCAAGTACCTCACCAGCGAGGTAGAGGCCCTCCGCCAAACGCGAAGCCATCGTGCGCGGGTCAACTTCTCGCGTATCTACGCCGCCGGCGGTGACGATGGCTTCTGCAAAAGGACGGTGGCCGGTCACCTCCAGGCGGAAGTCTTTCAGCCATATCCGCAGCCGCTCGCGCTCCTGGGCTGTGATCTGGTGCGCGACTCTGTTGGGGGGGATGCCTAGCAGATCTATGCAAACTGGGATCAGCTTTCTGGGAAGCAGGTCCTTGAGCAGCGTGTGGAACTGTCGCTTGCCATGCGCATCCAGATCGCGAAGAAGGCGGGCATCCAGCCTGCGCTCATCAAGCGCAAGCTTCAGGTCAATGGACAGGGTCACGCGCTGACCCAAGCGTAACGCGTCCACGACCTGTCTGCTCAGGGTAAGGATAGTCGGGCCGGAAACGCCGAAGTGGGTGAAGAGCATTTCGCCGAACGCTTCCGCCTGTTTCTTCTCATTGACCCACACACGGACGGCCACGTTGCGCAGGCTCAACCCTTGCAGCCTGGGGGCGATGTCACCTGCTGTCTCCAGGGGAACCAGCGCCGGGCGAATGGGCACGATGGTGTGCCCCACCGATTGGGCCAGCCGATAGCCGTCACCTGTTGACCCCGTAGCCGGGTAGGACGCCCCGCCGGTGGCGATGATCACGGCGTCAGAGCGGTGAACTCTGTTCGGGGACACCTGCACGCCCACTACCTGTCCTCCCTCGACGAGCAAGCGCTCCACCGGGGAGCGGGTACGCAGAGTCCCGCCTCGTTTCCTGACCCAGTGTACCAGTGCATCCACTACCTCTCGGGCCTGTCCGCTGACCGGAAAGACCCGTCCCCCACGCTCGGTCACGGTAGGAACCCCCAGTTCTTCGAAGAGAGCCACCAACTCAGCGGAGAAGAATCGGGAAAACGCCTGACGAAGGAACTGGCCATTGGGCCCGAAACGGGTGATGAAGTCGGATAGCGGCGCGACGTTGGTCAGATTACAGCGTCCCCTACCAGTAATACGCAGTTTGCGCCCCGGCCGGTTCATCTTCTCCAGGATCAGCGTGTCGGCTCCCAGTTCGGCGGCCCGCCCGGCTGCCATCAAACCGGCTGCTCCTGCTCCGACCACGATTACCTGATGTCTTGTCATAATCTTCTCGGTGCTAAACAGGGGCGAGCCCTTGCGGTCGCCCCTTAGCGTAAGCGGAAGGCTTGCCCCTACCCCAGGTGGTTATCCAACAAGAAGTAGTCAGCCAGCGGTTCTTCGAAATTGAGTGGGACGTACTCGCCGGTACTCGGTTTCAGTCGATAATCTCCCTGGACATCGCCGCGAACGATGCGCTCCAGCATGGCGATCAGCCGGTCAATGTCTTCGGTGTTGCTGTAGCACCCGAAGCTAGCTCGCACCATGCCGGGCATGTTGGATTTGTTGCCAGCCAGCAACTGTCCGCGCCAGGTGGCTGCCTCTTCCTCGTCCAGTTGCAGGAGGTGAACGACATAGGGATGGGCACAGAAACAGCCGCTGCGCACGCCAATGCCCCCTTCGTAGCCCAAGATGGCCGCCACCAGGAAGTGGGACAGCCCGCGTAGATTGAAGGGAATAACGCCGACTCTCTCGTTGGCCCGCGTCGGGTCTGCTTCGCCGTAGATCCTGATTCCGGGGATGGCGCTGAGCCGTTCCAGGCAATAG
>CAZPMV010000173.1:0-1484 GCA_964587335.1 uncultured Anaerolineales bacterium | reverse complement strand
TGTTCCGGGTCGTCGTCGGGCTTCATGTCCACGCGGCGGTGGGGGGCTAGCTGGGCTGCATCCACCACGATTCTGGCTCCAACTGCATGCGCCTTGCGGGCCAGGCGGTGAATGGGCTGCAGGAAACCGGTCACGTTGGATGCGCCAGCGACCGCAACCAAGGCCACTCGCCCGGCGTACTTGTCCAGCTTCCGGTCGAAATCTTCCTCGTCCAGGCGCCCTTCCGGTGTGGCCCGTACGTGGACCACCTGAGCACGGGCCCGCCAGGGCAGGTCGTTGGAATGGTGTTCCAGTTGGGTGGTGATCACCACTGAGTCGGCGGACAGGAGCAGGCGGTAGGAGAGCTTGTTGAGGGCCTCGGTGGCGTTCTTGCCGAAGATGACCGTGTTGGTGCTCAGGTCAGCGCCGACAAAGCGGCCGATGATCTCGTGCGCCTGGTCGTAGGCCACAGTGCTCAGCCGGGACTTAAAACCGGTGCCTCGGTGGACGCTGGAATAGTAGGGCATGAAGCGCTCTATCGTTTGCATAACTTCCAGCAGAGGCGGCGTGCTGGCAGCGTTGTCCAGGTTGACGTAGGGGACGAGGCTGCCGTCCAGCAACGGCACCTGCCGGTCTATCCCCAGGATTCGATCACGCAAGTTCAGCGATGTAATCCTGCAGGTTGGGTCGCTCATTTCGAAACTCCTTTGTTTCTGTCAGGCTCGTCTTCGAGTGCATCACTCTGCCCGCTCCCACGTTCGAGCCGACGACGTTCTCACATTCGGTATCGGTCATCCACGCGGCAGCAACAAGAAGGTTGCGAGGACGAGGAGCATCAAACCGGCAATCCGAGCTCCACTCAGCGGGATTGGCTCGGCGCCGGCCCAACCCAGCCCATCTACCACTGTGGCAACCACCATCTGTCCCATAATCACCGCTGATAGGCCGGCCGCTATACCTACGTGAGGCAGAGCATAGGCGAGCCCTGTGATGATCACAATGCCGAGTGCACCGGCAGCCAATATGATCCCTGGTGTCATACCTTTCAGAGCTTCCCATTGTAGCACGTTTTGTCTAGGTGCTAGGACGAGAAGCAGAGTACCGGCTATCACCCCGCCAACGAAGTTAACCAGCAGACCGGTGGTTGTGGGCCCCATCAGCCTCCCAGCCCAGTTGTTCAGTGCACTTTGCAGTCCAATGGCTATTCCACTTCCCACTGCAACAACGAGTGCGACGATCATTCCTCTTTGCATATTGTGTCCTCGGCTCCGGCTTTGCAGTTGCTTGGTGGTGCAATGGGGTGCGCATTCTAGGGCCCGAGTATACTACACTCCCTGCTCCCGTGCAATGCAAAGCCCCCGCGAACCCAGGTCGGGGCCGCGGGGGCGGCAGAGCAAGCAAAGGTAACTGGCACTTCGCAGGCGCCGGCCACCCCAGAATCACCCTCTCAGTACAGCACCCAACTCTCTCTCCAACCGCCGCACGATGCGCTGCCGTTGCTTGGC
>CAZPMV010000172.1:0-7047 GCA_964587335.1 uncultured Anaerolineales bacterium | reverse complement strand
CTTCCTTGGCATCGGCAATCGCTTGGCGGAGCGAATCCGCCCCCCTGTCATTGGTATTGGCGACTGTGATCGTCGCCGCCGCCACCACCGGCACTGGCCTCAGGCCCAGTGCCAGCGCGGCCAGCAGGGCGGCGATGACGAAGAGACGAAACGGTTCGGTGATTCGTTGTCTGAGATGCGAGAACATGATACTTCCTCCTTTGCTGTTAGAGCAATCCTAGCCGCAGGCCTCGGATACTGGATATCGGAGATTGGAGACGGGATAGTGTCCGCAGATGTGAGGGAGTTGCACTCCCGAACAGGGGCTCGGAGTGCAACTCCTTGCCATCGATGACGTCGGCCGATGAAACGGATGGATCCGACGCACGTGTGATCCAGGTGCAACCGCCCAGACGCTCGCACTTTGGGGAGAGGCACCGGCGCGTCACGTTCCCGATGCTTCGGTATGGCGGTGCAGAAGGGCCGCGACCCGCTCCGTCTGGCCCCAGCGGTCGAGAATGGCCCACAGCGCGACGACGACGTCACGGGCAGCCTCCCGTTCGCCGGCGGCGAAGAGGTGGTACTGCCATTCCAGAGCCGCGGTCATGGCCGCTCGGGCCTCGACCATGTCCTTGGTCTGGTGCACGGCGCACAGAACGACATCTCTGCGGGCCCGTTGCTCGATCTTCTCCTCGCTCCAAGTCTGGCCCGATTGCGCCGCCTCCCGGCGCGCCATCTCCACGAACGGCCGGCCCTGGTGGGCAGCGGCCCACAGATGCAGCTCCCGTAGTTGCTGGGGTTCCATTTGCCCCAGCAACTGCTCCCGCACCACGCAGTGGACGCTGTAGAGATTCCCCTCCTGTGGCTGCACTCGCTGCAGCAGCGAGAGATCGAGCAGGCGGCCGGCACTGGCCCTGTCAAGCCCAGCGGTGGCGAGCAGATCATCGTTGGCGCGGGTGCGCAGGATACTCAGGCGGGCCAGCGCTTGCCGCTCGGCGGCGGAAAGCTGAGCCAGCACGGTGGGCAGGAGGAGCCCCACGCGCTGCTCGGGCAGTATCGCATCCACATCGAGGCCAGTTGGTAGATCGGTCACCTGCCTGCTGGCCAGCCAGCCCGCCAGCATCGTGATGGTTGTGGGATGACCGCCCACCCTGTCGTACAGAGCCTGTTTGGTCTGCAGGGGCTCCCTGCGCAGGCGAGGCAAGCTATCCATGAGCATTATGGTCTGGCGCGAGGGAAGCGGGGACAGGTGCAACTCGGCGGCCGTGACGCGGGGTAGATGCTCCTCCAGACCTCGCCAGCGGTAGCGGCTGGTGAAGAGGCAGAGCGTGCGCCAGCGGGCGTCCAGGAGTCCAGATAAGAGGCCGGCCAGAATGGGATGGGCGACGGGGAAGCTGGCTTGGCCCCTCTCAGTGCCCCCTCGATCCCTCACCCCTGTGGCAGGCAGATCCAGGACACCCTCGAAGCCGTCGAGGATGAAGAGGTAGCGGCGGTTGGCGATCAGCGCGGCCGCCTTACGGGCGCGCGCGGCGGGATTCTGGCCACCATCGAGGAGCAAGGCAGCGGCCTCGGCGTGTCCGGCCTGGCCCTGCGCCTCCAGGAAGCGGGCCAGCTGGGCCGGGATGTCCAATGGATCCGCTTGGTGACACCGAATCACCAGAGCATCATCTATCTCGGTTCCCGGGCACAACAGCAGCTTGGCCGCCAGGCTGCTCTTGCCCACCCCGGCACTGCCACACAGGAGCAGTGCGTTCACACTGCTGTCCCGCAACGCCAGGCGTAACTTCAGCAGTTCCGCCTTCCGCCCAGCGAAGCAAGGGGGCAGCTCCAGCCCGCCCACGTCCTGGGCTGCGGAGCGAGCGGCCAGCCGCGGCAGGCGCGCACCGGGGTCGACGACACGCAGGGGCTGCGCCCGCAGGTACAGGGCCGGCGCCCCCCAGTCACATGCCTGCCCCTTCTCCGATTGCCAGAGGGCCATGCGGGCGCGTGCCACGGCCTGAGCGACGGTGTGCCCATCAGCCAGAGCAGCATAGACGGCCCCGGCCAGGCGACGGGCCGAGGTGGCGGGGAGGGAGGATTGCACGGTCAGCACAGCGGGGACGTCCGCCTGCAGCAAGCCAAGGCCCAGGCCAAGGAAGGCCTCCACGTCGCTCGTGGGGGCTGTATGACAGCCCGCCAAGAACACTAACCGCAGTTCCCGGGCGCCATGACGCAGCCGATAGAGATCCCCGATATCCGCCGGTCGTGTCCGCCCGTGCTGATCCTCCAGGGCCAGGTAGTCCCACCCATCCTGCCTGTGACGGACTCCATGGCCAATGTGATGCCACACGTGGGGCTGGAAGCGGCGCAGCGCCTCGCCGATCCCGTCCAACGTGGCATCTTCCAGGTACTCCACCTGGACGCGCCCCTCCCGCACCGGCCTGTCCAGAGCCGTCTGCAGGACGCCGAGCTCTTCGTCGCCCTCCAACTCCGGTTGGTCATGGGGCGAAGCGACCACTACCAGCAACCGCAACGGCGGCGGCACTGCAGGCAGGCTCATCTGTGCGCACCCCAGCGGCACGCGGCCGAACAGGAAGCGTCCACTGAGCGCCAGGAACTCTTCGCCATCGTGCAGGAGCTCCCAGGGCACGCTCCACAGGGCCATGGCGTTGCCGTGCAGGGCCAGGGTCAGGCGGGCCTGGCGGTGGTCGACCTCATTGCGGCGCAGAAACCCCTTGAACTCCTCGCCGTGGCCGAAGATGAGGCTGTAGAGCTGTTGGCCGCAGGCTTTCATCCTCTCTTCCTGCTGCTGCCGTCGTTGGCGCCCGGCCCTCCCACTCGGCAGCCCACGGGACTGACCCCGCACGCCCTCCTCCGACGTCCACAGCAGATCTAGGTGGATCAGCGGGCCAGATGGATAGCTGAAGAGGTTCCGGCAGATCTCGGCACCGCTGCCGGCGGTGGTCACGGTGAAGTACTGATCCCCCCTGCCAGAGTGTGGTCTGACCTGGCGCACGGTGACCATGATTTCTGGAGGAAGCGGCATATCCACTCTTCTCCCAAGCAGTTGACGATGACTCGGCTGACAAAGAAGGCGTAGGAGCTTGCAGGCGCCGATCACCTGCCCATTCTGACATTGTAGCACATTTGGAGCACAACGGCAACGATGCCGACAAGGCTGTCTTCAGTTCTGGCGATTGTGGCACATCTTGCAGAGTCGTCAACCTGCTGCGCGCCGTATGCATTCAGTCCGCCTTGACTTTTGACGGAATGGGGGTTACAATGCACATGGGTTCGCCTGCCGCCGCCTTTTTGGAACGCCACACGATATTCCCACTGGGACTGACGATGCCCTACTCCCTGCGTTATGTCATCTTCGACCTTGACGATACACTCTACCCACGCGGCAGCGGCGTGATGGAAGAAGTCCTGCGGCTGATCCTCCGCTACATGACGCAGAGGCTGGGGATGGACAGCGAGGAAGCCAGCGCGCTGCGCCGCCGCTACCTGGTCGAGTATGGCACTACCACGGCCGGGCTGCTACGACATCAGTGCATCGACCCTGACGACTACCTGGCGTACGTGCACGACATCCCCGTGCAGCGCTACCTGCGAGCGAACGCCGAGCTGGACCGTGTCCTGGATACCATCCCCCTGTCCAAAGCCATCTGGACCAACGGCACGCGAGCCCATGCCGAGCGGGTGCTGATGGCGCTGGGCATCCGTCGCCACTTCTCACCCATCTTGGACATACGGGACATGGGCTACCTTAGCAAGCCAGCACCCGAACTCTACCCACGCCTGCTGGAGATGCTGGGGGCCGAGGGGCCGGAGTGTATCCTGGTAGAGGACAGCGTGCGCAATCTGCGCCCGGCCCAGCCCTTGGACATGATCACTGTGCTAGTGGATGGCGACAACGGCGCGGACGTAGACTTCGTCATCCCCAGAGTGGAAGAGATCGGTAGCGTATTGCAGACGCTGCAACGAACAAGTCGCTGATGGGTCGTCTCCAGCGAACGTCAGCGCTCAGCCATGTCTGGACTTGCATGGGCTTCGCCCGAGGGCAACGAGCAGGAAGGAAAATGACAAGGAAAGGGAAAAAGACAATGAAGAGACAACGCATCCTGGCCTTGATGCTATTGCTGACACTGGCGGCTGCAGGAGCGATCGAGGCCGCACCGCCGCAGCAGGACGCCGAGGTCTACGGCTGGGTGGGTGCGGTATACAGCTACGACAGACCCGCCTACGACGACTACTTCGTCCGCAATGACGGCGAGGTATATGGAGTTGCTGGCCAGACCGCCGCCGTCGAACAGCAGATTCTCGACCTGCGTGGGCGACTGGTGAAGGTCTGGGGCACGCTACGAGAGGATGCCCCGGATTTCAACGACCGCCAAATCGTCGTCAGCGAGATCGCTGCTGTGGAGGGAGGGGCGACGCCTGTACCCGTAACCGAGACAGCGCCACAGGCACTCATCAGAGGGAGCGTGGTGAATGTGCGCACAGGACCATCCACGACCTACCCTGCCATCACCAAGGTGTTTGGTGAGGAGATCTACGACATCGTCGGGCGCAACGAGGCCAGCACCTGGTGGCAGATCTGCTGCCCCGCCGGACGCGCCCTCTGGATATACTCAGGCTTGGTGGAGGCCACCGGGCCGTTGGCGAAGGTCGCGGTGGTCCCTGTGGCCCCGTCGCCCACACCGGCGCCCACACCGGCGCCCACGCCCCAGCCCATACCGGTGATCACCGAATGGCGAGGCGAGTACTACCCCCGTCTTGAGCTGAAGGGCACCCCTGCCCTGGTGCGCAACGACCGAGCCATAGACTTCAAATGGGGCGACAAGCCACCCGCCTTCGGCCTGCCAGCGGATGACTTCTCCATTCGATGGACGCGCACCGTCCATTTCGACCAGGGAGACTACCGCTTCGTCGCCAACGCCGACGACGGCATCAGGGTCTGGCTGGATGACTGGCTGATCATCGATCAATGGCACGCCGGCCCGACCTCCAACAGTGCCGACTTCGGCAACGTAGGCGAAGGATCACACACAGTCAAGGTGGAGTACTACGAGCACCTCGGCGACGCGGCAGTGAACGTGTGGTGGCAGCGGACGGACATCTATCACCTCTGGCGCGGGGAATACTACAGGGACATCTACCTGGATCCGCCGCCGGTCCTCGTGAGAGATGACGCGGCGATTGACTTCAACTGGGGCTTGGGCTCACCCGGCCCCGGCCTGCCCGATGACAACTTCTCGGTGGGCTGCGCCTCCAATCTCTACCTGAGCGCGGGCGACTACCGTTTCACCATTGAGGGCGGTGACGGGGCACGGCTGCGCTTGGACGACTGGCTGGTCATTGACAACTGGCTGAAAGACACCCAGCACACCTTTGAGGGAGAGTTCCGGGGCGTGGGCACAGGCCACCACCTGGTGCAGGTGGAATGGTACTCTCGAGGAGGAATCGCCACGGTCAAGATGCAGTGGGATCGCACCCAGTACGAAGGAGGACCACAGCCTGACTAGCACAACCCTGGCCCAAGTCAGCCGGTTTTCCCCCTCTGCTCCCGCCGACAGCGCCCCCAGGGCTGGGCCGGCAGACGCGACTCTCCGACGGGAGCAACAGTTATGTCCAGTCATCCGCTTCTTGGCACTCAAACATCGAATACTTGAGCGGGAGGAAAGGCAATGAGCAGAAAACACGTCTTGGCTCTGACTATGCTGCTGATGCTGGCATGGGCCGGTGTGGCTCAGGCCGCATCGCCACAGCAAGTCGAGAGCTCCATCTACGGCTGGGTGGGCACGGTGTACGCCTACGCCAGGCCGGCATATGATGACTACTTCGTGCGCAACGACGGCGAGTTGTTTGGTATTGCCGGCAAGACGGCAGCTATCGAACAGGAGATCGAGACTCTACGTGGAGAGCTAGTCAAAGTCTGGGGCAAGCTCAGGGATCCCGCGGCTGACTTCAACGGTCTCCAAATCGTGGTCAGCGAGATCCTGGCCGTGGAGGCGGCGCCAACGCCGACGCCCAGACCCCAGACCGAGCCTGAGGCCCTGATCACCTCCAGCGTGGCCAACGTGCGCACCGGGCCGTCCACGACCTATCCGCGCATCACCCACGTGTACAGCGGGCAGACCTATGACATTGTGGGACGCGACCAGGCCGCCACCTGGTGGCAGATCTGCTGCCCTGCCGCACGATCTTTGTGGATCTACTCTGGCCTGGTGGACGCCGGCGGACCGCTCGACCGAGTGCCCGTGGTATCGGTGCGTCCGCCGCCCACACCCACGCCCACACCGGTGGTCATCACCGAGTGGAAGGGCGAATACTATGCCAATCTTGAGCTGAGGGGCAACCCCACCTTGGTGCGCAACGACCAGGCCATAGACTTCAACTGGCACGATAAGGCACCACCGGGCCTGCCGAACGACGATTTCTCCGCCCGCTGGACGCGCTCCATACATTTCCCGCAGGGCAACTACCGCTTCTATGCCAACGCCGACGATGGCGTCAAGGTCTGGCTGGACAACTGGCTGCTAATTGACGAATGGCGCGCCGGGCCGGTCTCCGCCAGCAACGACTTCGCCGGTATCGGTGAAGGACCACACACGGTGAAAGTGGAGTACCACGAGCACCTGGGCAACGCGGCCGTGAACGTGTGGTGGCAGCGGACGGATATCTTCCGCAACTGGAGCGGCGAGTACTTCAACGACATCTACCTGCAGCCGCCGCCGGTACTGACACGCGACGATCCAGAGATCAACTTCTACTGGGGTCTGGGCTCGCCCGGCCCGGGCCTGCCCGCCGACAACTTCTCGGTTCGCTGGACTCGAAACCTCTACTTCGATGCCGGTCACTACCGCTTCACCATTTGGGGTGGCGATGGGGCCCGGCTACGCCTCGATGGCTGGATGATCATTGATAACTGGCTGAAGGACACCCAGCATAGCTTCCAAGGAGAGTTCAGAGAGGTTGGCTCCGGCCACCACACGATGGAAGTGGAATGGTACTCCCGCGGCGGAATCGCCGAGGTCAGACTGTCATGGGAGCGGATCAGGCGCCACGGCGGGCCGCAGCCGGACT
>CAZPMV010000171.1:0-7052 GCA_964587335.1 uncultured Anaerolineales bacterium | reverse complement strand
CGACAACCAGGTCTTGTCAAACCACCATTCGCAGACTCAGCAATCCTCAATTAACAGAAGGGTGATGGAACAATGGGGGTAAGGCGGGAAGGCGGGAAGGCATGAAAGAGCTGGGGGATGGGCAGATGATGGGCAAATAAGGAACGCATCATTCGCCGTTAGCCGAGGCTAGCTGGTTCTTCTCGGGGCTTTGTCGCCTCCAAGGTAGCGCTCTCGGTAGAGCTCGCGCAACTCATCGATGGGGCGCAGACCTCCATCCCCGGCCTCAGCCTCAGCAAAGTACCAGTGCTGCCAGCCGTTGCAAGGGCTGCCACCCATCAAGTGCTTTCCAGCCTGGTGAATGGAGCCTACGAAGCCATCATCGAGAAGGAGTTTGCCATCAGGCCTGACATGGGCAACTTGTGAGCGGTCCTTGCGGAAGAACAACCTCCGACCGGGAGCGATCAACCCCGTTTCCAACAAGCTGGTGAAAGCAACGCGCGGGGCAAGGCGTTTCTTGTCTCCAACGTCAAACACCCGGTCAACAAACAGCTCTGGAATGACCCCATTGATCCTAGCCTGTGCTAGCTCGATGTATTTATCCTCTTTCTCAATACCAATCCAGCGACGATGTAGCCTCGTGGCGACAGCACCGGTTGTTCCACTGCCGAAGAAAGGATCTAGTACGATATCACCTGGCTTGCTTGATGAGAGTATGACTCGATAGAGCAACGCTTCGGGCTTCTGCGTAGAATGGGCCTTCTCGCCATTGATCTTCAGGCGTTCCGGACCGGAGCAAATGGGCAATACCCAGTCACTACGCATCTGCTTGTCATCGTTGAAGGGTTTCATTGCGTGGTGGTTGAAGGTGTACTTAGCGCCCTTTGCCTTGCTGGCCCAGATCAGCGTTTCGTGAGCATTGGTGAAACGGACCCCACGGAAGTTGGGCATAGGGTTGGTCTTGATCCAGATTACGTCATTCAGGAACCAGTAGCCCAAATCCTGCATGATGGCGCCAACGCGATAGATATTGTGGTATGAGCCAATTACCCAGATGGCGCCATCGTCCTTCAGCACTCTCCGACAGGCTCTCAACCAATTCGTGCTGAAGCGGTCGTAGGCTTGGAAGCTGTCAAACTGATCCCAGTGATCATTGACGGCGTCAACCTTGGTCATATTGGGCCGCCAGAGTTGCCGCTCCAGTTGAAGGTTGTAGGGAGGATCAGCAAAGATCAGGTCTACCGATTTCTCCGGCAAGGAACTGAGGATCTCTGCACAGTCGCCTTTCAGTATCTGCCCTATCGGAAGTTCATTTACAGTCATGGTTCCCTCAGCAGAAGCCCCAGGGTGCACTGAGTCGCCAGGCTCGTCAGCGAGGCCGAGGGCCGAGCGCAGCAAACGCCGTGCAGACTGAGCATCTGGGTCAATCTAGGATGTGGTCTGAAGCAAAGGTCACCGTCAGTTCATCGTCCTCGTCGTAGGCATACTGGGCGAAGAAGGGCGGCTCGTCGGCAGCCATGCTCAGTACGCGGGGCAGAATCAGTGGCAGGTCTTCCGCCAAATCCAGGGTCAGCGCCTGCTCCCTGGACACCCATTCCAGCGTCCCCTCGGGCGAGGGCGAGAACTGGCGGTCTGTCGCTTCGGCGGTGAAGACGAACAGGAGAATGCCAGCCAGTGGATCGCTGGCATCAACGTTGATCACGCCTCGCAGCCGGACGTTGCGCACATCCAACGCCGTCTCCTCCTGCATCTCCCTCACCGCTGCGGTGAGCACATCCTCGTCCCGCTCCACGTGGCCCCCCACGCCGTTGTATTGGTTGGGCCAGATGCGCTTGTCAGGTGCGCCGCGCAGCAGCAGTACATCGCCGCCGTAGGTGTCGCCGTGAGTGCCGTGACTAATGAAGCAAAGCGTGCGGGGGACGACGTGGTAACGGCCGCGGCTGGCAGCGACGCCCTGATCAAGCTTGCCCATGCGTGCCTCCAGGTATCCTTGCAGTGTCTCGTCTCCACCGGTGCAGCTAATGCTACAACCGCATTTGCACCAAACCGCTCACGAAACCGCTCATCGCTTGTTCACGGGGGCGCGGCCCAGCAGAGGTTCCGCTCCTTCCGCTTCTCCGCTGACAGACCTCACCCCAACATCTCCAAGAAGGCAGCAATACGCTCCCTGACCGCACCTTTGTTGTAGCGACGAGAATCGCACATATCCGCTTCCAGCATCAACGTGGGCAGCGTCATCTGCTCCCGCACAGCGGCTTGGATATCGCTCTGCGTCAAGGAGAAGGGCTTGCAGCTCCAGTTAGCGTGCATCACCATGCCATCCACGGCGAAGCGCTGGGCCAGGTCGGCGACGATGCTAGCGCGCGTCTCCAGGTCCAGGTTGATGTAGACGGCCAACAGAGTACGGGCCATGCTGGTCAGCGGATCGTCCAGGTCCACCGGCTCTGCTGCCGCCCAGGCATTGGTGTAGCTGTCGGTCACGAAGCAGGCGCCCGCGTCCATGAAGGGCCGGAAGAAGCGATACAGCCGGTACCAGATGGCGATGTTGTCCCACATCAAGCGGTAGCGTTCGCCAGGCACGGCAGCAACACCGTCGGCCACTCGCGCTTCCAGCTCGGCCTTGAATCCCTTGTACACCTGTACCGCCTGTCGCGTGCCCCGCAGGGCGACGATGGGGGCCATGGCCACGAAGAGGTCGGGCGCGTTGACGGGTGAGGGCTTGTGCATGCCCAGGTCGCGGATCTCCCCCCACAGGCTGACCGTCTCGTTGGACAGCGCCAGCACCTCGCGGAACTTCTTCGGCTTCCACCGCCGGCCGGTCACCTCTTCCGTCCAGGCGATGAGCGCTTCCAACTGATCAGTGACGTACTGCACAGCGTGGGGCTCGGACTGCGGCTCGCGCTGGAAGGGAACGTCGAGAACGAAAAGCGGCACGCTGTAGTGATCGGCCAGCACTTCGTACCACTTGAGCACCGTCCCGCAGATGTTGTTGCAGCAGAGCAAAAGATCGGGTTTGGGCAAGCCGTTCAGCGGTGCGCCGTCGGGCTGTTTCACCGCTCCGATATGGCTGCGGGCGTAGGAGCAGAGGTCCTGGGAGTAGCCGTCCGCTTCCGCTACCTCGCACAGCCTGACCGCGTCGCGGCGCGCGCCGCACAGCGCCCCGTAGTTCTCCGGATACAGGGTCAGCACCCCCATCGTCTCCAGGATCTCCACTGGCGCGCCGCTGGTGACGTAGGCCATGGGCTTCAAACGGGCCATCAGCTTGCGTTTCACGTAGTACTGCTCCATCACCCGGTTGATGGCCTTCAGGCTCTGCAATCGGGGATACTTGGGCATGGCTACGCTCCGATCATCTCCAGGAAAGCTTCGACCCGCGTGCGCATCTGACCGATGTGAGGCGTCTGCTCCAGTTCGACGAGCAGATGGGGCACGCTGGCTTTCTCCAGTGCGGTCTTCAGCGTCACAATATCGAAGCCGTGGGGATCGCAGAACTTCTGGCGAGCGAAGATGACGCCATCGGCCTGGCGTGCGCCTACCATGTCCAGTAGGTGCGCTTCCCGCCGCCGCTGCGGATGGTACTTCGTCGGCGTGGGCAGCAGGGCGAGGGTGTGCTCTGCCAACGCTTCCAACGGACCGCCCGTTTCGTCCACCGCACGAGCGAAGTAGCGCCGCCCCAGGTCCAGCAAATCGCCCACGACGCGACCGCCTGCATCGGCGATGACCTGGTACAGCGTTGGATCGGCCAACTCAGGGCCGACGATGAAAAGGCGGGGACGGTGATGGTGCTGAGACCCCCAGAGTTTTGGAGAACCCTGAGGGTTTTCGCCCTTGGCAAGGGCCAGCTCTGCGTGGGCTTCCAGCGTGTCCAAGAGATCGGCCATCAGCGGATTGTAGACCTCTTTGGGCATGAGGAAGGCAGCCCGCAGAGCGGTGTGCAGCGCCGGCGCGGGCAGGCGGTCGGCTACCTCGTACAGTTGCCGCACGAGGGCTCGCGTGCGGTTGTGCAAAGCGATACTCTCGCGCAGCGCCTCGTCGCTGAGCTCTCTGTCGGTGATCTGCTCCAGCCGCTCCCGCAGCCTCTGCAACTCGGCCAACAGGTACGGGCGGGCAGCCGGCGCGGCCAGGTGGTGCGGCATGGCGACGTAGAAGGCAGGAAGGTCGGGTGCCACTCGCGGCCAGAGATCGGCCAGCGCCTGCACAGCATCGCAGGTATGGGCGAAGGCCACACCTGCCAAAGCCGACAGCTCCCCCGACAGCGCTCGGTCGAGTGCGCTGCGCACCACCCAACAGGTGAAGCCCGGCAGATGTGCCTGGGCGTGGCCGCGGCCCTCTCGATCGTGAAAAAGGAACATGGGGGAAAATCCCGCGGCGTGAAACAGCTCCTCCGGCACGTAACCGCTCAAGAAGCCCAGCGGCCGATAGTCGGGAAAGCGCTCCCGCCAGTTCCGCAGTGACATCTCACCGATGTCCTGGAACGTGCTGAGTATCTCGTCGCTACGAGTCATACGGTCGTCTCTCCACAGCGACTGAAGTCGCTACTACAAGCCATGCATCGCTGGCGGGGAGTTGCACTCCGAGCCCAGGCCATGCACCGCTGGCGAGGAGTTGCACTCCGAGCCTAACCCATGCACTGCTGGCGAGGAGTTGCACTCCGAGCCCAAGCCATGCATCGCTGGCGAGGAGTTGTACTCCGAGCCCAAGTCGGGAGTACAACTCCCTTGCATCAGACGTGTGCCAATTCCCGACCTACCCATCGCGTGCAAAGAGCGCCGCGCCAATCGCTCCCGTGATCTGCGCTTCAGGCAGCACCAGGATGGTGCGCTTCAGCTTCTCCTCCAGCATCCGCACCACACCTCCGTTGCGGGCCACGCCGCCGGTGAGCATCACCACCTCCCGCACAGGGATGCGGCTCACCATGCTGGCGACGCGAGCTACGATGGCTTCATGAATGCCGGCGATGATGGCCGCCTTCGGCGCGCCGGCGGCAATGTGGGTCACCACCTCGGATTCGGCAAAGACAGTGCACGTGCTGCTGATAGCCACGCGGCGCTGAGCGCTCAGCGACAGCTCGGCGAAGCGGGCCAGGTCCTCCTCCAATGCATGCGCCATGACTTCCAGGAACCGTCCGGTGCCAGCGGCACACTTGTCGTTCATCACGAAGTCCACCACTTTGCCCACACCATTAACGGCGATTCCCTTGGAGTCCTGTCCGCCGATGTCAATGACCGTGCGCACATCGGGGCAGAGCCAGTGCGCTCCCCGCCCGTGGCAGGTGATCTCGGTCACCGTGCGGTCGGCGTTGGGCACTTGCACGCGGCCGTAGCCGGTGGCCACCAGGCGGGCAATGTCCTCTCTCTCCAACCCCACTTGCTGCAACGCCTGTGCCAGAACCTCACAGGCCGCCTCGACGCGGTTGTATCCGGCAGCGATGACCGCCGAAGCCACCAACTCGTTGTCGTCGAGGAGGGCTGCCTTGGCCGTGATGGCTCCTACATCTACACCGGCGTAATGCATTGTCTCTCCTTCAGCACAGCCTTGTTGTCGCCCGTGCCCACGTCATGGATGATGACGTACTGGGTCATGAGCCTGCGTCAGGGGAATCAGCGCCCTCTGGGACGACGGCCAAAGGCAGAGTCCTCGCCAGTCGCTGAGAGAGGTAAAGGAGCAACAGAAACTGCGCCACCAGCAAGGCCAGCAACACGAAGCCTACCAAGGCGATATCCAAAGCACCCACCCCCATCACGTCGTTTACGGCACCCTCTGACGTCAGCAGCCCGGCGAAGGCCATACCTACCACCAGCGCGTTCCACAGCCCGTGCATCGCTACAGCCACGACGTAGTAACCCAGTCCACGCCAGCGGCGGCGCCCGCTGAACAACGCCTGCCAACCCAACCCCACCAGTCCACCCGCCAGGCAATGGATGACGACCGTCCCCGCCCGGGAGACGACGGAGAATGCCCACATCTGTTGCTCGGCCAGCACCAGTGCGCCATTCAGCAGCCCCTCGACCAGGGCAAAGCCAGCGCCTCCTGCCACTCCCCAGAGGAAGGCCCGCGCCTGGCTCGGCCGCCGGTAGCTCATCAGCAGCACGCCAAGCGTTTTCACCGCTTCCTCAATGGCCGGGGCAACCACAGCCATCCCGAAAAGCACCAGGCCAATCAGCCATGGTGAACGGAGCAGAGGCTGCAACTGGCTGAGATCCAGAAGCCCTTCCGCCAGTTGAGGCTCAGCGAAAAACGTCTGCAACTGCTCGAAGCCACCAGGCGTCAGGATCAAGAGAACCACGGCGATAAGGCCCAAGACGAAGAACAGACCGATTTCCAAGGCGAAGGCGGCTGCCGTACCCAAGAAAGCACCGCTCACCACCTGTGCCAGCACCTCCCGCCAGTTGGTCGCCAGTCCACCGCGAGCCAGACGGCGTCCCACAAGGCTCAACACGGCAATCACGGGCAGTACGATGCCGAGGACATAGAAGTAGGGGAAGAAAAGCCAGGGCAGGGGGGCATAGGAGAGAACGACCTGTCCTATGACCACGGCCAGCAGGAAAAGAAGAGCCAGCAACCAGAAGCGGGGCCAGCGCAGAGGCCGAGAGGGGTTGCCGCTCAACGACTGGAGGGCCGTCGCGGCCAGGGGCAGCCCCAATCCACATCCCAGAGCGACAAAGGCCACGGCCACAACGAAGCCCGGCACTCTCTCCGTGTCGCCTTCCAACCCCAGCCAGGGCAGCACCGCAAGAAACAGGCCGGTAATCAAGCCCAGTACTGCCGCGCTCAGGCCTCCAATGACCGCCAACACCTGCAACAGCTTGCGCATGATCCGTTTCCTCATTTCGCTTCTTTCGTGTCCCTAAAGACTACGGGGCAAATAGGGCAATCGCATCTAAATCTGGAATCCGTCATCTTGAGCGAAGCACAAGGCCTAGCGTTTTACATAACCAGGCTTTCGTTTGCCTGAAACTGGATTCTAGGCTCCCATCGGTCGCTTGGGATGACGAAACTCAGGCTGCAAACCAGCGCAAAGGGGCATTTGACGCCATCAGCGTACCCTTTTCACTCTGAAACACACGTTTTCA
>CAZPMV010000170.1:0-7053 GCA_964587335.1 uncultured Anaerolineales bacterium | reverse complement strand
CGCCGGCCGAGCCGCGGTTGCCCGAGCGATCCACTGCGGTGGCGGAGATGATGTAGCTGCTGCCGATGCTGCCGGCTGAGGCATCCCACACAACAGCCTCGCGCAGGGGCGGCTCGCCGGAACAGCGCTCGATGCCAAACCGGTAGGTGCATTGATAGTCCCTGCTCACCAGCAGGTGACCATCCGCCCACAACTCCAGACGCTCGATTGGCGTCCGAAGGTCGTGCGTGACCTCGGCCTCCACAACCACCGATCCAAAGACCTCGCTGCGCGATGGCGGCTGGGTGATGGACACATGCAGCGGCGAGAGGTCAACCGGGAAGCGGTTGCGCACCTGGCGCTCAAGAGAAACCGTCGTTTCGTTACCGGCAACGTCAAAGGCTCCTCCGCCAAAGATATGACTGGCATCATCCAGTCCCCGCGTGTCGCATGCCCACTCAAAGGGAAAGGTGAAGTCGGTGTGCACGGGCACGCCGTCTACGTCAAAGACCACTCTGTCCACTCCGGTGTCGTCCTGCGCGTCGGCGGCGATGGTCACCGTGCCGGAGAGCGTGTCGGGGATCCGTAAAAGGAGCAGCGGACTCTGGTCGTCGGGCGCGGCCAGCGTGCGGAACAGCAAGTCTCTGCTGGTGGCGCGGTTGCCGCTGGGGTCGCTCGATGCGGCAGCGTAGTGATAGGTCGTCGCCGCGGTGAGGTTGTTCAGGCCAAGGCAATGCTGCGTTACCAACTGGGAATCCTCGGCTTGGCGGCCAAAGAGGCCGGCGCGGGCGCCAAAGCTCACGCGGCTGTCGCTGGGCTCGTCGGTGTTCCAGCAGACGGTGGCCGAGTGGTCGGTGATCCCCGACACATGTGGGCCGCCGACGAAACGCGGGGCTGTCGTGTCACACTTCCACGTCTCCTGGCGGCAGTTGTTCCCTTCGTCCCTCTCGTGGACCGAGTCCAGCACATCGGCGCACGTCTCGATCACGTCCTGGGCTCCGCTGCATTGCCAGTTGTAGTTGAAGCAGCGCTTCAGCCGCTGCTCGGGGTCGAGAAGAACCTCGACAACGTCCGCGGCCTGCTCCGCGCCATCTACCCGCAGGCGCGTGCGGTGGTCCGCGGCGGCTGGCCCCTTGCCCCCGTTTATGATCTGATAGCAGATCAGGCCATCCTGGTTCCAGACATCGGTGATGAGCAGGTCGGGTGGCTCCTCGAGCGTGGGGGTTGGGGTGGGCGTGACGGTGCCAGTGGGCGTAGATGTGGGTGTCGATGCGCTCGTCGGCGTGAGGGCCGCCCCGATCAGCGTTACCTTGAAGCGGTACGGGTCATCAGGGTCAAAGGCCCCGTTCTTGCCGTAGACCTTGATGTAATGAGAGCCACTGACCATCGCGTCATACTCGATGACCTCGGCCGTCGTGTCACTGCTGTTCGAGCGGCCGATGAGGTTGCGGTTGGGCCCATAGAGGTCCAGGTCGAAGTCCGCGGGCAGGTCCCAGAGCTCGGCGCGGATGTGATGGCCAGCAGCCACGGTGATCCCGTAGTAATCCACGTCTTGGGGGTTGCAGATGGCCGCCCAGTATTCGGTGCTGGGCAGAAGGAAGGGTGCTTGCTCGAAGCTGTCGTTGGGCTCGTAGTTGTCGGGGCAAGGGCCCGGTGTGGGCGTGGGGGTTGGCGTGGTGTAGTCGATCACCAGGCGCGGAGGGTTAGCCTCCTCTTCGCGGCTGCTGAAGAGCAAGCTGAAGCTCTGCTCTGGGGCGGGGACCAACACCAGGTCGTGGTTGGACTGGCTGCCGTCGAGCCAGGCCTGCACCAGCGTGGTGACGTCCCAGCTCTTGTAGCCGGTGCCCAGGGCCAGAGCCTGTGAGTCGATGTGCGCATCTGGGAGAGGCTGCGTGTCCCAGGTGATGACGGCTTCGTTCCAGGACTGCACGATGGCGTGCACATCGACAATGGGCGCGCCCTGGGCTGACCACTGCAGCAGCCAGAGCTCGAGCTGTGCCGAACTGACAACGGCGTCGCTGGGGACGCTGCCGAGGTCGAAGCCTACGTAGGTGTAGCTCTGCACTGGCGCGATGACCCCACCGCGTCCGACTGCGAGCGTGGTATCGCTGCCGAAGTTCTGGTTCGCTTGGGCGGACGAGGTGCTGGCATCGGCCACGGCCTCTAGCGTCACGGACGCGCCGAGCGACAAGGGTGCATTCCCTGGCCGGCTGGGGTCTGCCGCCATGGGAATGGCCAAGGCAGCGCTTGCTGCCAAGCGGACGGCAAGCAGGACAAGAGTGAGGGTGAGCACTGCTTTCGTCTTCATCCTTCTTCTTCGTCTCTCCTACAGCCATGAGCGGCTGGTGCGGGATCAAACCAATCACGCCCTAGACCCAACGGGACGTGAGGGCGGCAGCGCTCGGCGACGAAGGCGTTGCGGTGATGAGAGGAGAGCGTTCAGTGAGGAACAGCGCTGACGTCTGCACCTATTATGGCACACGGAATGCGTTGTGTCAATGGGTGTTCCGCTGCCCGTCTGGTTGAGCATGGGTGACAGCGAAGCCCGCCATAGCACGGAAGGCATGGTCTTCGCGGCGGCTTTCCGGCTGCGATGGCAACTCTCGGCCTGCTGGGCAGCTAGCTTTGTCGTCGCCTTGACCGCGGGTAGTGGCGTCGCGCTGCGGTTGATGCTCGCGGCGCAGTGGAGCGCACTGCTCGCCCGGGGTACGGCAGCTTCCCACCTGACGGAAGTGGGTGGAGAGGGCCATTGTCGGGCGGGCATGTCAGGTTGTCAAGACGCTAGGCGTGGAAGCGCTCCAACAAGCGAGAGAGGTCGATCTGGCTCTCTAGCGCCTCGGCGCGCAGATGGGCGATGGTGTCCTCGTAGCACGGCCGTGGACGGGCGTAGAAAACGCCGTGATAGAGGATGGGGTCCACCAGGGCCAGCCCCATGGCCGCCGTGATGTCGGTCACGTTGTGGTCTTTAGGAATGGGGTGAAGCACTTCTTTGAAGTGCTGGTAGAGATTGTGAAACGTAGTACAAGGGCTCAGCACTTCCACGAAGGCGAAGCCGGGATGCTGGATAGCCTGCACCAGAATCTCCGTGAGCTCCCTTGTCCAGGCCGAGAAGGCGCGGGCGACGAAGGATGCATTGTAGGCCAAGGCAGAGGTCACCGGCTTCAGCGGCGTGTCAGTGCTGCCATAGGGCGAGGCCTTCAGCTTCATGCCCGTGGGGCTGGTGGGCGAAGGCTGCCCTTTGGTCAGACCGTAGATGCGGTTGTCCATGACGATGTAGGTGATGTTGATGTTGCGCCGGGCAGCGTGGGGAAAGTGGCCGGCGCCGATGCTGTAGGCGTCGCCATCGCCCGCGACGGCAACCACCGTCAATTCCGGATTGCCCAGCTTGATGCCTGTGGCCAATGGCAGAGCGCGGCCGTGCACGCCGTGAAAGCCGTAAGCGTTGACGAAAGCGGGGAAGCGGCCCGAACAGCCGATGCCCGAGGCGATGGCGATCTGTTCCGGCAGCAAGCCCAGCTCGGCAATGGCGGCGTAGAAGCTGTGCAACACGCCATAGTGCCCGCAGCCCGGGCACCAGATCGGGCGCACGTCACTGCGGTAGTGTTTGGAGTTGCTAGACATCACTCGCTCCCCTGATCTCCGCCAAGATCTCGCCAGCGAGAAAGGGCACGCCGCCGTAACGGGTTATGGGTTGTGACTCGATCCCCAGCGTGGCCCGCAGCAGGTGCGCGAGCTGGCCGCTGTAGTTCGCCTCCGGTGCCAGGACCGTGCGCGCCGAGGCCACGAACTCCTGGATGGTCGCCTCCGGCAGGGGGCTCAGTAGCTTCACGGCCAAGGCACCCACCGAAATACCCTCCCGCTGTGCTTGATCTACTGCCTCCCATACCGCGCCAGCTGTGGACCCCCAGCAGAGTACAGCGATCTCCGGCTGAGATGCGCCGCAGTGGGCCACATCTGAGACAAGGAGAGGGGGAGACAAGGAGTTGGGGGGACATGAGGCATGGGATTGCTGTGAAGCTTGCTGGGCTGTGCTTAGCTTGCGGAACCTCTTGCGCATCATCTCCTCGTGATTACGAGGGTCGTAGCTAGGTGCACCGCTGGGCAGGTGCTCCAGCCCCTCGGCAGTGTGCTGGCCGCCAGGCATCCCCGGCAACGCCATGGGCGATACACCGTTTTCCGTCACCTGATAGCGGAGGTAGTCCTCTATGCGGCCTTCGGCGTTGAGAAGGGGCAGCAATCGCTCAGGTTGCGGCAGATCATCCGAACGGAAAGGTGGCACTGTCTCCAACCGCATGGAGAGGGACTGGTCGCTGAGCACGATGGCTGGCATCTGGTAGCGCTCGGCCAGGTTGAAGGCATGGACCATCTGGTAGAAGCAGTCCTCCACCGAGGTGGGGGCGAGGACGAAACGGGGCGCTTCGTCGTGACCTCCCAGCAGGGCCAGGAAGAGGTCTCCCTGGGCAGTCTTGGTGGGCATGCCCGTGCTGGGCCCCGCCCGCTGCACGTCCACGATGACCAGCGGCATCTCGGTCATGCTCGCCAGCCCCAGGAGCTCGATCATGAGCGAGAGACCCGGCCCGGAGGTGGCAGTCATCGCCCGCTGGCCGCTGAAGGAGGCGCCGATGACCATAGCCAGGGCGGCCATCTCGTCCTCAGCCTGCACCAGCGTTCCGCCGACCTTGGGCAGCTCCCCGGCCAAGAACTCCATGATCCCTGTGGCAGGCGTGATGGGGTAGCCAGCGAAGAAGCGGCAGCCAGCGGCCAGCGCGCCCAGCGCCAGTGCCTGATTGCCGGAAAGCACCAGTCGCTCCTTCCGCTCTGCCTCCTCGACTCTGGACAAGATTATCCGTTCGTCTGAGGGAAACTGTTCTTTCGCATAGCGATAACCGGTTTCCAACGCCTGCAGGTTCTGCTCCAGCAGCTCGGCCCGCCGCCCCATCTGTCGTTCGACCACCTGGCGACAGTGCTCGTAGTTCAGGCCCAGAAGCCGTGCCGCCACGCCAGCGGCGATGATGTTCCGACCGCGGGAGAAACGGGTCTCCCGCGCCAGATCGGAGAGCGGCAGCGGGTAGGCGGTGTGTCCGGCGCCCTCCGCTAGTTGCACGCCGCTATCGTAGATGACCATGCCGTCGGGCTGCAGCTCGTTGTGGTGGCGGTCATACGCCTCTTGATTGAGGGCCACCAGCACGTCCAGCGCGTCCCCCTGCGAGGTTAGCCGTCGCCTGCTGACCCGCATTTGATATTGCACGTGGCCGCCGCGGATCTCGGCGGGATAGGTGCGGAAGGTATAGATCTCGAAACCGGCGCGAGCGGCGATGCGGGCCAGGACCTCGCCCAAGGTCACGATCCCTTCGCCCGATTCCCCGCCTACGCGGATCACTAAGTCGTCAACAACCATGTGAAGTCCACCATTGGCCTAGAGTAACTACCAGCCAAGTGAAAGTTGGACACGGATCGCCACGGATAACACAGATTTGCACAGACATGAAGTTAGAGAATCAGTGTCAGTCCGTCTAACCCGCGAAAATCCGTGTCTCATCTGCAGTCATCCAGGTAACAACCTGAGAAGTCACGGACTGGGATTATAAGGCTGGCGTGCCGTCCTGTCAAAACGCGACTGACCGCAAAGTTCGCAGAAGGTTTCGAACGATACCCTTTCACATCGAAGGCACTGTGGACGCTGACGCCAACACCATCTCTGGCCACGTCTACGACGTCGCTTACCCGGCTGACGTCCGGGGCGAGGTGTGGGTCGAGGACGGCCCCAGCGTCGAAGGCCAGACCGATGGCGCGGGCGATTACACGGTGGACTTCTTCCCCTTCGACGTGAAGAGCGGCCACACAGTGGGGTTGTGGTACCTCCGACCCGACGGCCACGAAGTGGGCATCGCGCGCTCAGCTTTACAGCTCAGCATTACTCAGATGCCAGACGAGGTAGTAGAGGGTAATGCAACACCCGGCGTGACCGTGAACCTGGAGCTTTACGATGGGAAAGGGACGCTGAAAGGCACGGCGGAGACCATCGCCGGTGACCATCGCCGGTGACGATGGCGGCTTCAACGCCCAGTTCCACGCCAGTCCACAGCAGGTGGACATCGAGGGCGGCGACCGCATCGAGGCCACGGCCAACGGGCAATCGGTCACCCTGCCGGTGCCGCTGTTCCTGCCGCTGGCCGACGCCGCGCACGACTTCGTCTGCGGCGTCACCTCCCTGCCGCCTGGCACCTGGCTGTCCGTGCGGCTGAGCCGCGAGGACACCGGCGAGGAGTGGTGGCGGGATGCGGTCGTCGGCGAGAACGGCCACGTCGTGGCGGAGTTCAGCGAGGAGTGCGTGGAACTCCGCGACCAGGCCAGCCTGATGCTTCATCTTCCCGATGGTCATGAGCACCGGGCCCACAACCAGGCCATGATCCTCTTGGTGACGCCGAATGAGTTGGTCAACGACACCGACCACACTGTTTCCATCGCTGGTGCGGGCTTCCAGCCCACGCCCGAGGCGGTGCTGCTGGGAGAGGGCTGGGCGCTGCCCAGCGTCGTCTTGCCCGATGTGACCTACCTCTTCGAGGGGCTATTGCAGGCCACAGTGCCCGCGGGCACGCCGGCCGGCGTCTACTACGTGGAGGTGCCCAACCCCGACGGGTACATCGGCTTCCTGTCTGAGGCGCTGACCATCGTCAATCCCGAGCCTACCGTGACCGGCATCGCGCCCACGGAAGCGGACAACGGCGCGCCGGCGAACGTGGTCATCAGCGGCACGAACTTCGTGGAGGGCGCTGTGGTCAGCCTGGTGATGGACGGCGCGGTGATCCCCGGCGCCTCCGTGACCGTGATCAGCGCCACGCAGATTGGCGCCACGTTTGACCTTACAGGCGCGGCCGTGGGGGTCTACGACGTAGTGGTGACGAACGCCGGCCCGCGAGAGCCGACCGGCATCTTGCCCGAGGGCTTCACGGTGGAGGAAGCGGTGAAACGCACCTTCTTGCCGTTGGTGGAGAAGGGCGCTTAGCGCCGCCGTGAACAGGCAGCGTTGGGTGCTTGGGGGGCACAGAAGCGCCCCAGCCCCAGATCTCCTAG
>CAZPMV010000169.1:0-7118 GCA_964587335.1 uncultured Anaerolineales bacterium | reverse complement strand
GGCGAGGAGCACGTGGCCATGGTCTGCAACGTGGTCACCTACCGCGCCCGCTCGGCACTGCGGGACGTGGCCAAGACGCTGGCCTTCCCGCCGGATGTCGTTGACCGGGCAGCCAAAGCCCTCGACACCCGATCCGCCGTCCAGGCGGCGGGGCAAATCGAAAGCTCAACGAATCAAAGTCCAAACCCAAAGTCTCCCTCGTTTCCTTCATTTCCGTCAGTCCCCTCAGACCCCTCTGGCTCCTCCGTCCCCTCTCTCCCCTGGCAGACCCTCTCCGACCTGCTGCGGGAGATAGACGGCATCCCCCGCCACCTCTCCATCCACGTCGGCGGCATGCTTATCACCGCCGCGCCGCTGGTAGAGGTAGCGCCGGTAGAGCGGGCCACCATGCCCGGGCGGGTGGTGGTGCAGTGGGACAAGGACAGTGTCGAGGATGCCGGGCTGATCAAGATAGACCTCCTCTCCCTGCGCACGTTGGGCATGATCGAGGAAACGCTCCATCACATCCGGGAGCAGCGGGGGATCAAGTTGGATCTAGACCACCTGCCGCTGGACGACCCCGCCGTCTACGACATGCTGCAGCGGGCCGACACGGTGGGCACCTTCCAGGTGGAGAGCCGCGCCCAGTCGCAGATGCTGCCCCGGCTGCGGCCGACGTGCTTCGAGGACATCATCATCGAGGTGGCGCTGGTGCGGCCCGGCCCCATCCAGGGGAACATGGTACATCCCTACCTGAAGCGAAGGAAGGGGCTTGAGCCGGTGACCTACGCCCATCCGGCGCTGGAGTCAGCACTGGCGGAGACGCTGGGGGTGATCATCTTCCAGGAGCAGGTGATCCGGGTGGCCATAGCCATCGCCGGATTCACTCCTGCGGAGGCGGATCAGTTGCGCCGGGCCATGAGCCGCAGCCGTTCGGAGAAGGCCATGGCCGCCCTGCGGGAGCGTTTCCTGGCCGGGGCGCAGGCCAATGGCGTGGACGAGGAGACGGCGGAGGAGATCTTCCGCCAGTTGGCCGGGTTCGCCGGCTTTGGCTTCTGCAAATCCCACGCCGCCGCCTTCGCCCTGATCGCCTACCAAACGCTCTATCTCAAGGCGCACTTCGCCCCCGAGTTCACCTGCGCGCTCCTCAACCATCAGCCGATGGGCTTCTATGTCCCCGAGGTGCTCATCGGCGACGCCCGACGGCACGGCGTGCCTGTCATCCACCCCGATGTCAATACCAGTCTGGACGAGTGCACACTGGAGAAGGTGGAAGCCCCTATGGATGCTCAACTGGCGCAAGGAGCAGAGGTTTTGGGATTTGGTCATTGGACATTGGCCATTCGCCTGGGTTTGCGCTACGTGCACGGTCTGGGCGGAGTGTGGCGAGCCCGCATCGTCGAGCGGCGGGGTGAGCGACCCTATCGGGACCTGCGGGACGTCTGCCGCCGCACCTGTCTCCCCAGGCCGGTGGTGGAGAACCTGATCCGGGCGGGGGCCATGGACGGGTTCGGGCGGCGGCGAGACCTGTTGTGGGAACTGGGTGGGCTGGAATACCATCTGGAATACCATGAGGAAGGGCTGGACGTCGAGGTGCCCATCGAACTGGTGGCTTTGCCGGTGCTCAGCGAAGCGGAGCGATTGGGTTGGGAGTATGAACTGCTGGGACTAGCCCCCGGCGATCACGTCATGCGGCTCTATCGAGAGCGATTGCGAACACAGGGAGTGCTGAGCAGTAAGGAGCTTGCAGAACGCCGCAACGGCCAGACAGTGCGTGTGGCAGGGCTGGTCGTCGTCCGCCAACGGCCACCCACCGCCAAGGGGCACCTCTTCATCACCCTGGAGGACGAGGAAGGGCTGGTGAACCTCATCGTGCGGCCCCATGTCTATGAGCGGCATCGGGATACACTGCGCAACGCGCCTCTGTTGTGGGTCGAAGGACGGTTGCAGCGGGAAGGACACGCGGTCAGCGTGTTGGTGTGTGGAGCGGCGCCGTTGGGATAGCCAACGCCCTCGCCGGAACAGTTGCTGTCCATGGAGACAACTGATACTAATCCCAGGCCCACGCCGCCTTGCGACAGAGTTGAACGCTGCGAACCATGTTGCATTTAGACGCATGCCACAATTCGTGTATAATGGGTAAGGAGAAGAGAGCTTTGATGAGATGCATGTACTGGATCGAGGTGTACGGCACGCCGCACCAGCCACGAGGGGGGCCCTGGATTCGAGGAAGCCATGGCGACTGAGTTCTACCATGTGCCCAAGGTGATGGCAGTCTATTTGAAACTGTCCGAGTATCCCATCCTGGCCCGCCAGATTCGGGCGCGGATGCGGGATGAACTGTTCGCTCGCGGTGTCATCACTCAGCAACAGTTCGAACATGACGTCAGACAAGCAGCCATCCGCTCGCAGAAGAAGGAGGGGCTATCGGACCCGCTGGTTCAGGAACCAGCGGAGGAGTGGGAAGAACGGCTCGGAATCATCCGCGAACACCTGACCGACTTCTACTTCGCGCTCAACCTGCCCAACGAGGCGTTCGAAGAGGCCGTCCGCTCGGTTCTCGGCGCTCGCAAGCCAGGAGAGGAGGTCATCCTGACCTTCAACCCCGAACTGGCTCCCTGGTACTTGCTCTTTGCCCAAGCCGAGGAGTTCGAGAGACTACCATCGGAGAAGAAGGACAGAGTCCGTCACCACCTGCAGCAGATCTGCGTGGTCCTCATACGAGGCATGATCAGCGATCAACTGGACTTCGTGGGCGTGGCCCGCAAGCATTTCGATGTCTTCGACCTCAGGGACATATACGACCGCCGCTTCGGGCGCGGCAAGATCGGGGGCAAAGCGGCCGGCATGATGCTGGCCCACAAGATCCTGCAAGAGGAGGACGCAGACGATCCGCTGCCCATCAGCAAGCACGTTGTGATTCCCGATTCCCACTTCATCGGCGCTGACGTCTACTACGACTTCATGGCCCACAACGAACTGTTCCGTTTCTCCGACCAGAAGTACAAGACGCGAGAGGAGATCGAGACCGACTACCCCGAGATTCGTCAGCATTTCCTGGAGGGCCAATTTCCCGAATACGTGGTAGACGATCTGGCGGCACTGGCAGAACGGATGGGCAATTGCTCGCTGATCGTGCGGTCATCGAGCCTGCTGGAAGACAACTTTGGCAAAGCGTTCGCCGGCAAGTACGACAGTTTCTTCTGCCCCAACCAGGGCACGCCTGAGGAGAACCTGGAGGCTCTGCTCGACGCCATCCGCCGCGTCTACGCCAGCACGCTTAATCCCAACGCCCTCTTCTACCGGCAACAGGCAGGATTGGTCGACTACGATGAGCGCATGGCAATCCTGATCCAGCGAGTGGAAGGCTCTCGCCATGGCCGCTACTTCTTCCCGACGGTGGCCGGTGTGGCTTTCAGCCGCAACCCGTTCCGCTGGACTCGCAGAATCCGCCGCGAGGATGGCTTCTTGCGACTCGTGTGGGGGCTGGGCACCCGCGCCGTGGACCGCGTGGCCGACGACTATCCACGCATGGTCGCCCTCAGCCACCCACAGCTCCGGCCGGAGATCACAGCGGACGAGATCAGGAAATACTCTCAGCACTTTGTGGACGTGATAGACCTGGAAGACAACCTCTTCAAGACCATGCCGGTTGCCGAAGTCATTGATGCCCACGACCCATCCGTTGAGTTGCTGGCCTCGGTGGACGAGGGTGATTACATCCGGCCGATGCGTTTCGCGGTAGATACCATCGCTCCTCACAGAATGGTGCTGACCTTCGAGCGATTGCTGAAGGAGAAGTCCTTCACGTTGCTGTTCAAAGCCATCCTGCAGAAACTGGAGCGCGCCTACGGTCGGCCGGTAGACATCGAATTCACTGTGGAGATCGTACCCGAGACGCCCTATCCCCGATTCATCATCCATCTGCTGCAATGTCGCCCGCTCAGCAGCCCGCAGACCGGCCCCAGCCCAGGAGATCCCCCAGTACATCCCGGCCGAGGATGTGATCTTCACCTCCACAAGACTCGTTCCTGAAGGCATCGTGCCTCGCATCGAGTACGTGGTCTATGTGGATCCGGCCCGCTATGCCCGCGTGCCCGACTATGAGACCAAGCACAAGATCGGACGGGTCGTCGGGCGGCTGAACAGCAAACTGGAGGGCCACCGCTACATCCTGGTTGGGCCAGGCCGATGGGGCAGTTCCAACATCGACCTGGGCGTCAGGGTTGGCTACGCCGATATCTACAACACCTCGATGCTCATTGAGGTCGCCTTTGCCGGGCCAGAGGGCACACCGGAGGTTTCCTACGGCACCCACTTCTTCCAAGACCTGGTGGAGTCCAACATCCACCCGCTATCGCTCTATCCCGACGAGGAAGGCACGGTCTTCAACCGCGTCTTCTTCGACAGCACGCCCAACGCGCTGCCAGCTTTCCTCTCAGATGATGCACGTCTTGCTGAATACGTGAAGGTCATAGATGTGCAGGCGGTGACAGGGGGCCGGCTGTTGGAGGTGGTGATGAACGCCGAGGAGAAGAAGGCACTGGGATACGTGCGGAGCTATGCACCGCCGTGAACAGGCAGTGCTGGGATCGGTGAACAGGCGGTGCCAGGATCAGTATGCCCAGCACCGGCTCTTCAGGCCGGTGCAGGCGGCTGGGATCGGTATGCCCAGCACCGGCTCTTCAGGCCGGCGCCACAGGAGGACATTTCATGCTATCCCTTGCCGGAGACATCGTTCGTGGCTTTGGGGCGATTATACCACAGGCCACTATGAAGCCCAAGAACGGCCCGTGCTGATGCGCTCGCCGCGCAAGCCTGGTTGTGCGGTTGTGAAAAGGAAGGCAGTGGTGGTATAACCTAGACCTCCGAGGTCTTGTGTGGCTCTTGCACGACGGGATTTACAGTAGATACGACGCAGTCTGCACCTGTGAGGCTTTACGGAGACCTCGGAGGTCTTATCTTGATGACACCGACTGTGCAATGATAAGAGGAAGACGAATTGGAGATCCAGGAGATGATCGTGGAGGCAGGACTGACGGGAGACAAGGAGCTGGCGCTGCAGGGTTTTCTGCTCGACCCCATGATCCACGATTTCGACGCTGGGCGGCAGATGTTCGAGGAGCTGTGCCAGGCACAGGGGCTGTTTCAGTAGGGAAGCTACGGTGTCTCGGATGGCGCGGCTCGTTGGCGATAGGCCAGGTGAGCCAGGAGGATGCCTGCCCCATACAGCCCTACAAGGACGGCCATGACCCAGAGCATGTTGAAGGGGTCCACGGTGGGGGTGATGGCGGCGGCGATGACGGCGATGAGCACGACGGCATAGCGCCAGAAGCGAGTGAGCATCTGAGGGGTGACGATGCCCAGGCGGGCCAGGAAGGCCATGATCAAAGGGGTCTCGAAACTCACCCCCGTCCAGAAGAGCAAGGCGGTAAGCAGGGAGACGTACTTCTCGATGGTCCAGCTGGGCTCGATAATATCTGCCAAGAAGCCTTGCAGGAAGGGGATGGCCGAGCGCAGCATGACGAAGTAGGCGAAGGCGACCCCAGCCAGGAAGCACAGGCTAGCGCCGGGCACGACGATATAGAGATAGCCTCGCTCTTGCGGCTTGAGGCCGGGGACGATGAAGCGCAGCAGTTGGTAAACGATGACCGGCATAGCCAGGGCCGCACCGCAGACGATGGACACTTTGAAGAACATGACCATGGGCGCGGTGGGGGCATAGGCCTGCGGCACATGCTCCCCCAGTGGAGCGATCAGGAAGGCCAGAAGCCGCTTGGCGAAGAAGGTGCTGACAAGCATGCCCGCCGCCAGCGCCAGCGCCATCTTGATCAAGCGGTCTCGGAGATCCTCGAGATGTTCCATGAAGGTCAGTTCTTCGTCATGCGCCACCGGTCTGATCATCCTCACGGGCTTGCCCTTGAGCTCCCCTGGGCTTCTGCTGCGCACGGCCCTCCTGAGTTGCGTTCGCCTGAGTTGCGGTCGGCTGCGCTACCGTTGTGGAGTCGCTGGCTGCATTCTCGCCCAGCAGGAGTGCGGCGGGCGACGGGGGATGCCGTATGCTGTCTATAGTATCAGTCACGGCGCGGATGTCATCCACAGCGTCGCTCACATTCAATTCACGGCTCAACTCGCTGCTGACCTCTGTCCACATCTGGCGCAGGTCGCGCATGAGCTTGCCCAGCTTCCGCCCAGCCTCCGGCAGTTGGCGCGGCCCCAGGACGATAAGCGCCAGCATCAGGACGACCAGCAACTCCATTGGCCCAATGCCGAAAAAGTTCATTCCTGGCTCTTCTCGTCCTTTTCTTGGCTCTCGCTGGCTTCTTCCTCGGTAAGGCCTTTGGTCGCCGTGCGGAACTCGCGGATGGCGTTCCCCAGCGCGCCGCCCACCTCGGGCAGCCTGCCCACACCAAAGATGATGAGAATGATCCCCAGGATGAGTAGCCACTCGGGCCAACCCAGGTTGAACATGTGTGCTCCTCCTTACGGTTGCTATACGTTGTTGATACCTTAGATGAGATTATATCATAGGCCCACGAGAAGGCAAATTCGAGGCGGGGGTGCGGGTGAACAAAACGATAGGACTGCCACTGGTGGCTAATGACCACTCTGGAGTCATCTACGCTGGCACCGTCACCATAGAATCATGACGCTAAGCACAATTATCCACCGAAGCCCTATCTGTGAATTGTGTGGCAGAAGTAACAACCTGTCTCGCCGTAGTCCGAGAGGTGGGGACTATCCTCGGCACGTTGGATGGTCTCTTTATCAATCTCATAGTCGTGGCAGAGAAGACAGAACTCCTTTGGGAATTTACGCTTCTCCAGAGGGATTTCGTAATCCCGCTTAACATACTGGATTACTTCTTGGATTTGCTCCCCGATGGTCGCCTCGTGGCAATCCAAACAGGTGTTGCCATCTTCCGCATGCGAGTAAGCGAGCAGAGAGGGTTGTTGCGACGAATCCAAATAAGGCTGCATGATGTGGCAGGTGGCACAGAACTGGGGTTGTTTGTGGTATTCCCACGCACCCACCCCAGGCATGACAATAACCACTATCACTATCCCCATAATCAGCATTGACTTTTTCAAGGACTCCTCCTGGACCTTCTATTGGCATTAGCTTTGGGATCGTTTCTG
>CAZPMV010000168.1:0-7186 GCA_964587335.1 uncultured Anaerolineales bacterium | reverse complement strand
CCATCCGCTGATTTCCCCATCCGCTGATTTCCCCATCCGTTGATTTCCCCATCCGCTGATTTCCCCATCCGTTGATTTCCCCATCCGCTGATTTCCCCATCCGTTGATTTCCCCATCCGTTGATTTCCCCATCCGTTGTCCTATTCCAGCGTCCCAAAGGCCACCACCCGGCAGCCGTGGCTATCGCTCACGACCACCTTGCCATCCGCTCCCACGGCGATACCCACCGGCTTGCGGAACTGGCCCGACCCGTCGCCCTGAGAACCGAACTGGCCCAGCGGCTGGCCGTCGGCAGCGAAGACCAACACTCGCCCGCCTTCGGGGTCGGTCACGTAGACCCGGCCCTGGGGACCGACGGCGACATGGGGGCAGTCAAGGGTATTAGCCTGCGCCACCTGCCAGCGTCCTAGCACCGTGCCAGCCGCGTCCAGCCACCACAGCGTGCCGCTCATGGCCTCGACCAGGTATATCTCCCCTGCCGGCGAGACGGCGACGTCGGTGGGTTGGCCGGGGCCGATTCTTTCCTCCGGCCCACCGACCTGCATCAGCCTCACGCCGTCGGGCGAGAGCTTGAGCAATCGCACTCCGCCGGTGTCAGCGATGTAGAGGTTGTCCTGTGTGTCAGCGCCCAACCCCCGCGGGCGGTAGAAGGCCATTTCACGACCGAAGGCAGCCATCAGCTTCCCTTCGGGTGTGAAGCGCTGCAGGCGGTGTGCCACAGCATCGAGGACGACAACGTTACCCAACGAATCCACCACCACATCGAAAGGCTCGATGAACTGGCCGTCCCCTTCGCCTTCCTTGCCCCAGGTGAGCAGCGGTTCACCGTCAGCGTTGAGCTTGACCACACGACGATTGTCGGCATCGGCCACGTAGACGTTGCCCTCTGCGTCCACGGCGACGCCGCGGGGCATTTGGAACTCCGCCTTGCCGCTGCCGCAACGACCCACCTGCCACAGCAGGGGCAGTTCGAGGACGGAAAGGTCCGGAGACAGGCTAACGGCTGGCTGCTCGACAGGCGGCGGCGCGGCGGGCGCTGGAGCGATCTCCTGCTCAACAGGGATCTTCTCCAACGTGGGCACAGGCGGTGCGACCACCAGTTCCGGCAACTCCAGCCCTTCCGGCACCTCCTCCAGGGGGAACAGGTACTGGCTGGGGATGATCTCCTGCCCTCCGCCTGGCGGCGCCCACCAAAGCTGCATCTCCCGGCTGCCTCCCATCTGGAAGTAACGCACTTCGATGCCGTGGAAGCCCTCAGTGAGTTGGATGCTCCCCTCGCGGTACTCGGAACCGTGCTCACCACCATTGTCCACCACAAGCTGCCCGTCCACGTAGACCAACGAACCATCATCGGATCGGGTGCCGAAGCGGTAATGTCCAGCCCGCGGGGCGGCGATCTTGCCCGTCCAGAGGATGCTGAACGGCTCGCGCAACGGGTTGTTGGGCAAGATGAAGAGGTCGCGCTGGATGAGCGCAGGCGTGCCGCTCCAGTTGGGATTGGAGTAGTAGTAACCGACCAAGCCGTTGGCCGCGCCCGGCAGCGTGTAGAGCGCGGCTGCACCCACAGTCTGCAAGCCAAAGTCAGGGCCAGACCAGGCCAGCCGCAGCCGCTGTGGTGCGTCTCCAGAGATGAACTCGGCTTCGAAGCCATAGAAGCCGCCGGCCAGCGTGCGCTGCGCCTGGGCCTGGCCATCGTCCGCCTCCACCAGGGACTGACCATCGAGCAAGACGCGGCCATGGCCACCCTCGGCAGTCAACTCGAAGTGGTACTCGCCATACCGGGGCACCAGCAGCGCCCCCTCCCACGAGGCGGCAAAGGGCGGCGCCAACGGCGGCGTAGCGGCCCAATCGAAGTCCAGCGCTTCCTCCCGCTGTGCCACTGCAGGCGCTCCCGTCATCTCCTGCCCGGGGAAGTAGCGCCCGGCCAGGCCGCGAGCGGCGTCCAGCGTCTCCTGCGGCACTTCAAAGGAAATGAACAGCGCCCTCCCCAAGCTGTCGCGGTGTACTTGCCACGTCCCGCCCGGGTAGACCTGCTGGAAGAGCGGGCCGAGCCGCTCATCCACCTGCTCCAGCACGTAGACGAGGTCCCGGTCCGTGTCCTTCCGCAGCGGCACCTGCTGTCCCAGGTTGAGCGGTGTGACTGGCCGCCTGCCGATGAACTGCACCGCCGAGTGGTGCGAGTATCCCGGGGTCATGAGGACGTAGGGATCCCCCTCCAGCTCGGCCAGGTAGTGTCCGACCGCAGACTCACTGGGGCTGTAGGCGAACAAGACCGCGGGGTCTTTCGCCTGCTTCAGGAAGTAGGTGCGGGCGTTTGTGATCCCCACACCAACCACGAGCAGCGCCAGCCCGCCGGCGAAGATGCGTTCAAATAGCGCGTCGCGCCACCCAGCACGGCGCGCGGCCCGCCAGGTCTGGTCAATCACCAGCGCCACCAACAGGTAGACAAGCGGCACCAGACCGATAGGCCGACGGGCGGTGGGGGCTTCGTGCCCCACGGAGAGCACAGCGACGCTGCCCACGGCGATGAACCAGGTCACAAAGAGGAAAGGTAGCGGTCGAAGGATATGGCGCAGCGCGTAGGCTAGACCGAGGACAAACAGCACGGCCACGAGGGCGTCGAGCAGCGGCGCGCCCGGCAGGTTGTTCAGCGCCGCCATGTCCCCCTTCCAGTTGAACATGTACAGCGTCTTGCGCAGATTACTCCACAGCGGGGCATAGGAGCCGACCCGCTCGACATCCCGGAAGACAGAGATGTGCTGGGTGCGGCTGAGGAAGACGTTCCAGTGCTGCAGCACGTACACGCCCAGCGGCAGCACCGTCAAGGCTGCCGCGCCGGCGAAGCAAGCCAGACCCTCCAGGTCTTGCAGGAATCGGCGGAAGTTTGGAAGTTGGAGATTGGAGATTGGAGATTGGAGATTGGATGACCTTTCCGTCTCCGCCTTCCCCTTTCCCTCTTTGCCCCTCTTCCCCTCGTTCCCTTTCCACCAACCAGTTGCCGCTATGTACACAAACCAATACACCAAGAATCCCGCCACCAGAAACGGCACCACCCGAAACGCCGTGTAGGTATTGAGCCCCGCGCTGAGGGCCAGGCCAGCCAGCGCCCAGTCGCGCCGTCGCCCATTGCGCAGCGCCCGGAGCAGGAAGATGAAGAGCAGCAGTTCGAACAGCGGCGTGAGGATGAGCTCGTAGATGATGCGGCTGAAAGTGAGGTGCCATCTGGACGCGGCCAGCAAGCCAGCGGCGGCCAGCCCCACCTTCGACCCGAACAGATCGCGGGCCAGGAAGTAGAAGGCGAGCACGGTCAACGAGCCACCGATAGCCGAGACCAGCCGCATGGTGGGGACGCTGGCGCCGAACAGCCTGAAGAACAGGGCCAGAAGGTAGGTGAAGAACGTGGCCTGCCCCTCGTTGGTCTCCGCGTAGGGGGTGTACGGAGCGCCAGCCAGCCACTCCAGCGCATCGAGTCCGTTGTTGCACTCGTCCGACTGGCAACCGGCGGGGATGGCATCGAGCTGCCACGTGCGGAGGAAGAAAGCGGCGAGAAGGATGAGGAGCAGTATGATAAGCTTCCGATTGGAGATCAGAGATTTCAGATTAGAGATTGGAGACTTGCGATTTGCGACGTGCGATTTGTGATTTGTGATTTGCGATTTGCAGTCTGCGATCTGCGACTTCGCTTGCGGATCTCGGATTTCCTCAAACCAGGTGGCAGCCAGGAAGAGAGGAATGCTGATGAGCCAGAGCCAGAAGGCGGGGCCAGTAAATTGGGTCGACGAGCCGCGGGCGCGCCAAAAGAGAACGAAGGCAGCAACTCCGAACAGCAACGCGACGCCAGCCAGGGCGAGCGCCCAACGCGGCCAGCGGCGGCGCGGGGGCAAACTGGGCCAGGTCGAAGGCTTCTCCGCCGCTGCAACGAAGACCAGCGCCGCCAGTCCGAAGAGGATGGCTGCGTCGCTGGGGATACCTCCCTTGCTCAGCGTGCGCTGGGCGATAGCGGCCAAAGTGAAAGCGAGAATGAAGGCAAGCAAGCGTTTCATAGTCTCCCCAACCCTGCGTAATGGTGACACCCTTGAGCCTCAAGAACCTCAGCCAGAGCAGGCCAGACCTTCCGCTCAACGGCCAGATCCAGATCCAGAGTATGGCGCAGCAGGCTGCCGTAGGCACGGACGCCAAAGGCACCGATGACAAACACGACGATGCCACGGCGGTGGCATGCTTCCAGAATGGTCCGGAGTTCACGTGCCAGGTGATCTTCCACCAAATCAACTCCACTGCGGCTGAAGGTCAAAGATGACCTTGCTGATGACGTAGAGCGGCAATGTCAGGCGGATGCCCCAGCGCTCGGCGATCGGTTGGTACGTAGACGGAACTGATTGGTGTCGCCCTGGTGGATAGGCAGCTTCTTCTGGCCGCACCTTCGTCACCGCCCGCTCCTGGCTAGCTGGCGGGTCCCGAAGCATCTCCTCGGCTACCAGGCTCAAACAGGATCAGTTGTTGCCACCCTCCTGGACCATCCAGGCTGATCCTGCGCGGCACCAGCCTCCCCCCATTCACGCCACCCAACCTGTTGACGTTCTCCACAATGGTGGGCACGCAATACTCTGTCATTGCCTCGCGAATGTGATGAGTATTGAAGCGCAGAACCCTCCAGCCGACGGTCTCCAGGTCGTTGTCTCGCAGGTTGTCGAGAGGGATGCGCTCACGATCAGCGTGCCACGTATCGCCGTCGGTCTCCACGTCAATCTTGCCCGAAGCGCAGTAGATGGCGAAATCGAGCGCGTACATGCGCTCCTTCACCTGCACGAACTCCTGCCGCTCCGCATTGATCTTCAGATACTTGAATTCGGCCCACAACCGGTCCTCCAGCGGGCTCTCGTCATACAGGTCGTTGATCTCCACGGCGTTCATGAACTTCTGCCAGGTGGTACGGATGAAAAAGATGCGCCGCCAACGCCGACTCAGGATGGGCCGCGGCAACCTCTGCAACGGTGACAGCAGCAACTGGTAGTAGCGTCGCCGTCCCTTCTTGTCGCGCGGTTCATCGGGGAAAAGCTGCCAGCGGAAAACCTTGCGGGTTTCCAGCACCCGCGCGTAGTAGTTCACCGCATGTTTTTCGTCGCCAAAGACCTTGGTCTGGTAGAAGGCCAGCCATTGCGGCGGCCAACGCTCTTTGAGCCACTTCTCCACGCTGGACACCGGGATGCGATACCAATGCTGGTCGCGGGCAATGGCGAAGTCCAGCGGGTTGTTCATGATGGCGACCAGCACTTCTCCGCGGGTTCCCATGGTGGTTTCACTCGTTCAGTCTATGTACGCTGGGCCGGATGTCGAGCTCATCTATCAGCGCGTTCAGCTCAGCATCGCTCAGAGGGCGGCCCTTGCCCGCATAGGCGGTAAGGGCTGCCTCCATCGTGTTGGTGCCGAAAGAGCGCCCTTCGTACCGGGGCGTGGTGGTGATCACCACGTGCACGCCCCGCTCTCGCAGCAACTCGATGTTCTCGTCGGTGGTGGTGTTGGTGACGACTGTTTTGCCGCTGAGATCGTAGGGGAAGTACTTGCGCATGAACATGAAGTCGCCGGCGATCAGATCGGCGTCCTGCCAGTAGCGATGGAACTTGGGCTTGGGCTCTTCCCCCTTGCTCCCGTAGAACAGCAAGCTCATGGGGAAGCAGCTGACGATGGGCAGTAGCACCCGTGCTATCTTGCAGAAGCGGCCAAAGCTCCGTATAACGATGGGGATGCCGAGGGCGATCAGGAGGTCGCCGTAGACCACTTCGTCGGCCACCTCTTCCACCGCCCGGGCCAGGCCCAGGCGATCAATCGCCACCGGTATGAACGCGCTGCCGAAATGAGGCATGCTGCCCAGTTCCGGCTCTGCCAGCTCGAACACCCGTCGCTCCAGCGTGTTGTGCTTCAGCCCCCGGCCATCAACCACCGGCGTTTGGTGGACATCTTGCACCAGCTTCAGCGCCGCGTGCACGGGGTATTCTCGACCACCCAGGCGAAAGTACAGGTCCACACCACCCACGGCCAGGGCATCAACCTTGCCGTCGAGATCGGCAAACAGCCGCCGAGCCTTCTCTGCGTCGCCGTCGGTGCCGATACGCTCGACAATGATGGGCTCGCCTTTGAAGTGAACAACGACCCGTTTGTCGCGGCTGGAACTGCCCAGGCTCACGCTGACGGCTCGTTTCATGATTCGTTCTCCTGCTCCTTGCGCCAGCCGCCGGTGATTCGGCTCATCAACACATCGGGTCTGACCAAGAACAGCGAGGCCCAATCATCATCTAGCCAATCGCTCATGTCTTTCTCCTCCCAAATGCATTTCCGGACATCTCGCCTCCTGCCAGTTGCTCACGATGGGACGCGGAGGACCACGGACGAACACGGACAACAACAGACGAAACCCACGCTTGTCCGCGTCTGATGACGTTCGTCGCCACCTGCCTGGCGCTTGTCCTCTATGCCCGCTTGGCTCTGACGTCCCCCACGAAGAACATCGTTTCCAGATGCACCTTGCGCTCGGCGGTCTCATAGTCATCGCTGGTCAGGCGAACGGGGAGCAGCAAACCGTCGCGCCGTTGGCCCAACACCCGAGCGTCGCTAACGAAGGCCATGGAAGACACCGACACGCCCACGCCCTCCGGCACCACCAGCCTGACGTCGCCGACGAAGCCAGAGACACGGATGTGCGTCTCGCCTGGGGGTATCTCCGCCTGGCTCATGTCCAGACGCACGTCCCCGATGGCGAGCCATATCTCCTCGTCGGCCACCTGCCAGGCCCCGCTGCGGCGGATAGGGCCGAACACTCTCAGCCGGAGCGCTGTGTCGGGGCCGACCAGCCGCGGACGAATCAGGAGCCATATCCCCAGCAGAATCAGCCCGACGGGGAAGCAGAGAGCCCCCACATTCACGTCGAACACGTTGCCGAGCAGGAACATCAGGCCGATGAGAATGATCAGGATGCCGAAGATCATCTGTCCTTGATTGCGCATTTTCTCCTCCTGTTGTTGTTCTGGTTGCCCGAACCCACTCAGCCGTTCGAACCATGAACCCTACGAAAAGACGCGAAGTACACGAAAGGGCTTTCGTGTTCTTTCACGAATGTCACGTGGCACTGTCGAGTCTTCAGGAGATGTGCAATTCGCAAACCTTGCGGAAATGGTAGCCGTAAATCGCA
>CAZPMV010000167.1:0-7205 GCA_964587335.1 uncultured Anaerolineales bacterium | reverse complement strand
CAAGCCCTGCCAGCAGCACCAGTCCGCTCACGACGTATCCCTCGATCACCGTAGCCTGGGTGACGAAAACCGAGGCCAGCCCCGTTGCCCCAGCGATGAGGTAGCAGGTGAGCACCGCCTCGCGCCGGGAACCGGTCCGGCCCGCCAAGCGGTGCGAGATGTGATCCTTGCCGGGAGTGGTGAGCGGGTTCTTCCCCCGTCGTAGCCGGGAGATGATGACCAGGGTGGTGTCGAAGATGGGCAACCCCAGCACGAGGACAGGCACCATCCAGGTGACGAAGTCCACGTTGTCGGGGAAGCGGAGTTTGATGCCTACGGCTGCTAACATGAAGCCGATGAACAGTGCACCACTATCGCCCATGAAGATGGAGGCCGGATTGAGGTTGTAGACCAGGAAGCCGATGCAGGCGCCGAGTAGCGCTGCTGCCAGTGCCCCTACCAGATACTGTCCACTCATAGCCGCCAGCAGCAGGAAGAAGGTTGCGGCGATGGCCCCCACGCCGCCAGCCAGCCCATCCATGTTGTCCAGCAGATTGAGCGAGTTGGTGATGAACACCACCCAGAACACGGTGGCTGCGCCGTTCAGCAGTGGCTGGCGCAGCACGCTGATCTGCACGCCGGAAAGGAGCAGGATCAGAGCGGCGGCGATCTGGCCGAGCAGCTTTGCCCATGCGGGCAACGACCGACGGTCGTCCCAGAGGCCGAGGAAGGAGACCAGCGTGGCCCCCAGGAATATCCCCACCACTTGGTTGACGTAGAACCGGTCACCGAAGAAGACCAAGGTGAGGATGAAGGCCCCGAAGATGGCCACGCCCCCCAGTCGCGGGGTGGGAATGGTGTGGACCTTGCGACCGCTGGGTTGATCGAGGATGCCGAGACGCCGGGCCAGTTGCCGTGCCAGCGGCGTGGCGCCGGCAGCCAACCCCAGCGCCGCGGCGATGATGAGCAAATAGGTGGTCATTGCATCTGCCCTTCGATCTGCTGGATGAGTGCATCCAACTGGGGGCGTTCGTTTTCTGGTGAGAGATCTCGAGCGTTGCGTGCGTACTCCAGCGCCCTCTCCAGTTCCCCCATTTGCTGGTAGAGCAAGGCGAGGTTGCGGGTGCTGGCCAGGTCGGTGGGCGTTATCTCCAGTACGTTCTGGTTGGCAGCGATGGCTTCTGGCAGCTTGCCCTGCTGTGCGTAGACGTAGCCCAGTCCGCTGTAGCCCTGCACCGAGCGAGGCTTCAGTTCCACCACCTGCCGGTAGGCTTCGGCCGCCTCGTCCCAGCGCTTCTGCACTCGGTAGAGTTCCGCCAAGAACAGATACGTCTGCTCGAATTCCCGGTCGAGGCTGAGCGATTTTTCGTACAGCTCCTCTGCTTTCTCATGGTCTCCCAACGCCTGATAGACCAGACCGTACTCGTTGTACAGATGTGCGGAGTTTGGGCTGAGGGAAATGGCTTGTTCATAGAACTCCAGCGAGCGCTGCCACTTGGCTTGTCGCTCTTCCGGATCAGTGGTCAGTTCGCCCCAGCCGCGGTAGAGCCTTCCCAGATTGGCTGTGTGGTCAGTGTTGAGAGGGTTGAGCTCGCGGGCGCGGGTCAGGTCCTCGAGACTGGCTTGCATCAATGCCTCCCGTTGCGCGGGGGCATCTGCCTGTTTGGCTAACTCCAGCTCGGCACGGCCACGGAACAGATGGTAGAAGTCCTCGTTGCTAGCCACCTCGAGGGCTTTGGTGTGCAGGGCGATGCTGTTCTCCCACTGCTTGGCGTTATCGAAGTTCTGTCCCATCTTGTAGTAGACGTCGGCTTTGACCAGGCCGATGTTGACTGTGAATATGACGGTACCCAGCACTACGGCCGCAACAGCCCCGCTCAAGACGGACGCCCAGCCGCTGCTGCTCCAGCGGCGCGTCGGCAACGGCCCCTTCCACCAAATGGCCGTGCCCATCATCATCAGCAGCACAAAGGCACCGACGTAGAAACCGGTGATGTGGTTGGCGAGATGGTCGGGGACAGATAGCGCAGGCCGCAGGCGGCCGGCCTGGAGCAAGCCAAAGACCAGGAACGTGCCCAGCGATGTGGCCGAGTAGAGAATCCCCGCAGGAAGCAGCCATGTGCTGGGAGCGGACTGACGATCCTCGGCGCGCTCTCTGCTCGCTGTTGCCAGCGCAAGCAGCATGCCTACCAGCCAGGTTCCGACGGCGAGCGTCGCCATAGCGAGGTCCAGAACTCGCGTCTTCCCCACCACACGGGTGGTGAGTGAGTTCCAGAAGATGGCTGATGCACGCGTTGCTGGCAGTTTCTGATCATTGTGGGTGAAGTCATAGCTTAGTGTGAAGAGGATCAGAGCGGCCAGCAATCCGTAGATGAGGACGTTCGTCATCGTTTGAGCCTGGGCTGAGCGCTTCCGCGCCTGTTCGGCGCGCCGGGCGGGCTTGCGCCGGCGTCGCCGTTGCTTGGCAGACCGCCTGGTCGCAGCGTTTGCTGCCTTCGCCGAGGCAGATGCCTCGGCTTCTTCCATTGGCAGCCAGTCCAGCCCCACCACCACCAGCACAGCGGACAGCGTCCAGAAGTAGGTGCGCGTGGCGGCGATGGCGATACCAAAGTGAATCTCAATGAAGTGTGCCACAATGGTTGCCAACAGCGTGATGATCAGCAATTGGCGCCTCATGCTGCCTTCTCCGACTCCGCGCCCGGCAAAGGCAGCGACAGTGACGTAGATGACGAAGCCCAGAATCATGCCGGCGGGCAGTGCCACGCCGGAGAGGCGCCAGGTGCCATCGGCCAGCCGGAAGCCGAGCACGGAGACCAGGCCCAGGCCGAACCAGAGGCTCAAGAAACCCCACAGTTGACGACGGTTCTTGATCGCCCCCAGCCACTTGAGGCTGAAGTAGAAAAGGCTGGTGAACAGGCTAATGTAGGCGGCAAAGCCAAGGGTGCCGGTGATGACCAGGGCATCGAAGGTCTCGTTGTGCGAGCGGTCAGGGGAGGCATTGCGTGCCTCGTAGTGCGCCAGGTCTGGGCGGTAGAAGCGGTTGTAGGCCATCCACATTGCCTCCGGCCCGTGGCCCACCAACGGCCGTAACCCGTTGAAATCGTCGGGCCCCTCTTCGGGATAGATCAGTGGTTCGTGGGGCACGATCATCTCCACTGCTCCTTCCCAGATGAGCGTGCGCACTCGGCCCGTGCCGCGCTCCAGCTCGAATACCTGACCCAATCGGCCAACGTAGGGCAGTTTCTGGAAGCCGCTCAGCGGCGTGCCCGGCAGGTTGATGGCCACCAGAAAGCCAGCAGCAATGACGGACAGGACGATCCAGCTTATCCATAGCCAGCGAAGCCCTTTGGCCCGCTGACCCAAAGTGATGAGTACCAGAAGAACGAAGATGTACAGACCTCCCAGCAGCCCTAGCCAGGGGCCACGGCTCTGGGTGTAGAAAATGCAGAGGAACTGGACGACAATCACGAAGAAGTAGCATCCAGCTCGCACGGCGTCTGCCATGCTGCTGCTTCCGTCCGTCAGCATCCTCTGAACCGAGCGCAGCAGCCGCTCTACGGTCAGGAAGAAGGCCATGATCAGGTAGGCAGCGACGAAGATGGAGTTTCCCATGTTCGAGGCCACGCGAGTCTCCACATCGCCGGCCCACGGGAGCGGGTCGAGGCCGGCGTGTTGCACGATGCCATAGATGGAAACGGGCAAGCTGGTGAGGATGATCACGTGGATCAGGCGATTCAGTTGCTCGCGGCGGCGCAAGTGACCGAGGACGAGGAAGAAGATGACAATGTAGGAAAGGGTGGTGTATGTTCCCTGCAGCCGCTGGTAGGAACCCCACCAACTGATGCGGGGCGCCAGCGAGAAGACCGTGCTGATCAGATAGGCCAGCACTAGAAGGAGCGTCGGCAGGACCAGAGGGGTCTTCCGGATGCGCGTCCATAGGCCGGGGCGGGTGGCGGTCGGTTCCTTGGCTGGAGGGCGGGCATCTGCTCGAGCCAGTGTGGTTTCGATCCACTTCACCAGCCAGGCGGCGGCCATTACCAGGGCGATGGAGCGCATCAGGCTGAGCTTGTCTGGCTCGAAGACACGGGCGGAGTAGACGTTGAAGAAGAGGGGCACGATGATCAATGCGGCCAGCCACCCTGCTTCGATGACCGCTTCGCACCATCTGCTGAGTTTGGTCTGCATGGAGCTCCTCTCGTGTTGTTGACGCTGGACTGAGGATCGCGGGAAGACGGATCCCTGATGCACCAATCTTACCCTACTTGGGACTAAAGATCAAATCAGCCTTCCGCTGTCTCAGTCTCGGTGGCCCTTTGGCGAGGGTCCTGCACCGACCAGTGTAAGAGAGCCCAGCCTGCCAGATTGGCCACCAGAGCGGCGGCGAAAAGCTGGCGGTAGCCGAGTCCACCGGCGATCCATGCTCCCAGCATGGGAGCCAGAGTCAGGACAGGCCACAGTAGTGTGTTGGTCAGGCCAATGTAGGTGGGACGATCCTCAGGCGTACAGAACTCGTAGGTGATGCTCATGCTGGAAAGCCAGCCCGAGCTGGTGCAGCCAACCAGCCCAAAGACAGGATAGAACCAGGCTGCCGACCTAGCTGTCAGGGCCAAGGTCATGGCCAGCGCTGAGACGATGGTTGAGAGTTCCATCACCAGCTTGTGGCCTTTCCGATCGCCCAGGCGGCCCATCAGGGGGTTGCTGAGTGCCTGACCGGCCAGCAGGGCGCCGGTGAACCACCCTGCCGACTGCTGGGGCATCTGGAAGCGGTTCATGGCATAGACGGTGAGAAACCCGCTGGCCATGCTTCCCAGGATGATGACTGCCCGGCTAGACAGGTAGAGGACGAAGTTACTGTCTTGACGCAGGATGGCTGGCAAACGGCGCCAGTACTCGCGCTGAGAGACGGGTGGCTTGGCACTGGTGATAGCTGGTTCCTTGCCCAGGGAGAAGAAGACCCAGGAGAGGCTCACCGCCGCAAAGGCCACGAGGAAGCAGATGGCGAAGTTGCGTGGGAAGGGGTACCGTTCCAGGATGACAGCGGAAGCGTAGGCTCCCGCGGTCCCCAGGAGTCCTCCCAGAGAGTTGGCAACACCGAAGAAGGTGCCACGCTTCCGTAGGGGGATGATCTTGGCGATGTAGTCCTGCCAGGCCACGCCCACCAGGCCGCCACTGAAGCTGTATACGGCCATGAGGACGAAGAACAGCGTCAGTGAGACTGCCGCCGGCGCCTGGGACCAGCCGATGATGCTGAGCGTCAGCAACAGAAAGGGCAACCTCTCGCCGATGCTGACCGCCAGAACGTACGGCTTCTTTCTGGGCAGTTGCCCCACGCGATTGGCAGTGAAGAGCTGAGGCAGAGTCCAGCCGGTGTTCGCCAGTGCCGGTATCAGCCCGATCAGGAAGGTCGATGTGGTAAGCTGACTGACGTACAGCGGCAGGATGGTCATGAACGAGGCGAAGCTCAGTCCCATGGTGTAGGCGGAGAAGTCCAGGACATTGACAACGAAATTGTGGCGGTAGTGGGTTTCGATCTCTTGCTGGTAAGGGGTATTCATGTGTCTCCTGCGGCAGGCTGCAGCCAATATCCAATACGAGATACTAGATATTGGGTATTGGTGAAGAAGCACTAGTCTAGCTGCTGCAGCACCTCCTCGTACACCGCCAGCACCCGCGCCACCATCACCGGCAGACTGAACTCGGCTTGGGCGCGGCTGCGTGCGGCCTGGCCCATCGCTTGTCGGCGACGATCATTGGCCAACAACTGGTTGATGGCCTCTGCCAGCGCCGCCGGGTCACGGGGGGGCACCACCAGCCCCGTCTCTCCATGCCGATTGACGTACGACGTGCCAGTCCCCAGTTCCGTTCCCACCACCGGCCTACCACTGGCCATAGCTTCGACTTGGGCCAGGCCGAAAGCCTCCGAGCGCAAACACGCGGGCAGTACGAACAGGTCGCAAGCCTGATAGTAGACCGGCAGGGCTGGTTCGTCCACCCGCCCCACAAAATGCACTCGATCTGCAACGCTTGCCTGGTGGGCCAACCTGTACCATTCCCCGTGCATTGGCCCTTCGCCCACGATCATGAGTCGCGCCTCGGGGATCTGCGGCAGGGCCTGAATCAGGTACTGAAGTCCCTTGTAGTAGCGCAGGGCACCCACGCAGAGGAGGAGGGGTGTGCTATACTTCTGACGCAACTCGGCCGCTTCTTGCCGGCGGTCGGCGAGGAAAGGGGCAAGGGGGATGCCTAGAGGCACCACGCGGCATTTCTCGCGCCAGGGCTGCAGGTAGGGAGAGCTCTCCATGTACTGAGGGCTCGTGGGCATGATGAGATTGGCGTGCCGTAGCACTCGCTGGAGCAACGGACCGTAGAAGCGCAGGATCGTCTGCTGCCGTACCACGTCTGAATGGTATGTGATAACGGTCCTTTGTGCCCGGCCCAGCAGCCATTGGCTCAGCTCGCCCGGTGGGTAGGGGAAGTGCAGGTGGGCAACGTCGGCCCGCTGGCAGCGCAGCAGTCGCGGGAAGCTCAGGCTGAGCGGTGTGGAGGCGACGTGCGCCAGCCGCGCTGCCCGGATGACTTGCACGCCGTTCTCAACGCCCTCGGCGGTGTGGCGATTGAGGTTGGTGACGAGCACGGTCACCTCGTGGCCTAGCGCGGCCTGCGCTTCGGCCAGCCACTTGATGTGATTCTCTATGCCCCCCAGCACAGGGTGGTAGTCTTTGTAGACGTGGAGGATGCGCATGATGGCGGATTTGCTGTACTGCTCACGCCAGAGCCCACGGCCCGTAGGCCCGGCCGTGGGCTCTGGCGCTGTGGGTATTCGTAGGGCGACTCAATCGGCTGAGGCTGGCGAATCGTTTTCGTTCTTCAACAGAACCTCAAGTATCTTCGTTACCTCTGCCTTGAGAACTGGAAGATCATCCTTCGCAGTGAGCCAGACCTCCTCAATGTCCACTCCGAAATAGCCGTGAATAAGCTTGTCACGCATTCCAGCGATATCTTGCCACGGGACGTGAGCGTATTTGCCCCGCAGTTCGGGTGCAAGCCGCTTAACGGCTTCACCGATGATCTCGATTTGCCGGATCACGCCATCTTGCACTAGCGTGTCTCCGTGGAAGGCCTCTTCGTCTGTTCCTTCCAGATACGTTTCGATCCTGGTAATGGCGTCCAAGATGTGCCGGAGGTAAATCGACTCATCGCGCCTCATAAACCACCCGAAGTTCACT
>CAZPMV010000166.1:0-7269 GCA_964587335.1 uncultured Anaerolineales bacterium | reverse complement strand
TGGACAGACCGCTGGTGTGCCAGTTGTCCCGCCAGGGGCATCGCTGGGTAGCCATGTCTGGCAAGGATAACCGCTGAAAGCATCTAAGTGGGAAACCTGCCCCAAGACGAGATCCCCCACCGAATTAATCGGGTAAGCGCACCGGGAGACTACCGGTTGGATAGGCGGCAAGTGTACGCACAGTAATGTGCTCAGCTAAGCCGTACTAATCGCGCGAGGGCTTAATTCGTATGCGCGAGCAAAGGTTTCGAAGGCCGCATTCTGTTCAGTTTCTAGGGTGCTAGCGTGAATCAATAGGCTAATAGCTCTGTTGGTGACTCTAGCGGAGGAGATACACCCTGTTCCATCCCGAACCAGGAAGTTAAGCCCTCCAGCGCCGATGGTAGTCGGGGCGCAGGCCCCTGCGAGAGTAGGTCGTTGCCAGCAGAGCTTGTTTTTGTGCGAAAGGCCCCTGATCACTGTGATCAGGGGCTTCTTGTTGTGGGGTCAGATCTGTGGTGTGGCAGTCGTCCCATACCGTCTACGGCATACCTGGCTACCCGGCTGATCAATCAGGGCATGTGGCTTGAGGCATTGCGCAAACTGCTGCGACAGTCGAGGACTGTTTTCGCTATCGCTGACCAGCCATTATGGCAAAGACCGGCTCAGTGTAACTGGGTAGCGCAGCGCAGTGTGGTTTCGCGCCACTCCGCCTGCTCCGTGGTGCACTACGAGCCTCTCACGCCGTGTGCTGCGCCGCTGCTTTCTGCCAGAGCTGTCGCCGGTCAGCGTAGAAGGCCAGTCCCGCAGCCGTCAGCCCTGCACCGATGTACGCCGTCCCCAGGATGCCCACCGCCGTGCCCCAGATTGTGCTAGAGACCCTGTCCCAGATGAAAGTGAAGCCAGCCCCGATGACATAGCTCAGAAGGATTAACCCCATGGTGGGCCAAAGGTTGCGCCACACGATGTTCAGGCTACGCCAGATGGCCTGCAGCACGCCCACTTCGTCGAGGACGATGGCGTCGGTCACGAAGTGCAGGATGAACCCGACCCAGAGGACAATCGAGCCAGCGACAAGGCTGATCAGGCTCATGCTGTTGAACGCAAATGCTGGGCTGATGAGACTCAGCACACCGCCAAGCAGGGAAGCGGGCACGATGAAGAACAGCACACCACCCAGCAGCAGCAATGCCAGCACGATCAGCCGCAACCAGGTCAGTCCCAGGCGGCGCAGGAAGCTGCGCCCAACAGTTGCTTCGTAGGCTTGATCGACTTTCTCGGGCTGTAGCCGCTGCAGTTGGCCGGCGATGAGCGTTAGATAGAGCCCGCCCAGGAGCGTGCCCATCAGGACGATCAACAGCCCCCAGCCCAGCGCTGCGGCGAAACTGCCGACCTCCACGGCAGCAGGGGGATGGCCTGCCGAAACTTGTGTCACCTGATTGGCGATGAAGCTGGGGAGATTCACCACGCCGCGGGCCAGCAAGCTCAGCGGGTTCCAATGCTCTCCTATCTGTTCCAGCATCTCTCGAGAGAGTGCCGCCATCTGTTGCATGTCCTCCGGCATGGCTGTGGGCATCTGCATCAGGGGCAGGAAGCTGTCGACGAGAGGTTGTATGGAAATGCGCGGGCCAAACCACAGCACCAAGTCCAGCAGCATCGGCAGCAGAAGGAGCCACGGCCGCCTGGCTACCATGCGGAAGCCGAGGGATAACGAATCGATAACGCCGAGTTTAGTCTGAGTTTGCTCGTCCATGGCTACATTGTACCACAGGTCTCCGCTGTTGGAAAACGGTTCTTCGGACTTTGACGTTAGCGGGCCTCTGCGGTACAATGAAGTCAAGAAATCCCAATGCCCAATGGGCGAATGCCAAATGTCGTTTTCTGGTTGGTCATTGCTCATTGTCGAATTGGTTATTCCCTGTGGAGGTTGCATATGCCAATCATTACTCTGACGACCGATTTCGGCCAGGCGGACGGCTACGTGGGCACCATGAAGGGAGTGATTCTGGGCATCGCTCCGGAAGCGCGCATCGTGGACATCTCCCATGACATCGAGCCGCAGAACGTGCGCCAGGCCGCCTACGTCCTGTCCACGGCCGCCTCTTACTTCCCTCCGGGGACCGTCCACGTGGTCGTCGTGGACCCCGGAGTGGGCAGCGTTCGCCGCCCCATTGCCGTGCGCGCAGAAGAGGCCTACTTCGTCGGCCCGGACAACGGCGTCTTCAGCTACGCCCTGGCCGGGAGGTATCAGGTATCAGGTATCAGTGATCAGGGGGTGGGAGAACAACCTGGAACTCGAAACCCGAAACCCGAAACCCGCCGCCCTCGGCGCGCCACGGTCATCCACCTGGACCAACCGCAGTATTGGTTGCCAACCGTCAGTCAGACCTTTCACGGCCGCGATATCTTCTCGCCTGTGGGCGCTCACCTGGCAGCAGGCGTGCCTTTCGATGTGCTGGGGACGTCCATTTCCGACCCTGTGACCTTCTCGCTGCCGCAGCCCGAGCGTCTGCCCAACGGTTCCATCCGCGGCCAAGTGCTGCATGCCGACCGCTTCGGTAATCTCATAACTGACATCCCTGTGAACTGGCTGGCTGCTGGCGATGCATGGCTCTTCGAAATCGCCGGGCGTCGCATTGAGGGGCTCAGCGTGACCTATGCTATGGCCGAGCGGGGTGCGCTCGTCGCCCTGTCGGGCAGCGAAGGCTTGCTGGAGATCGCTGTGCGGGAGGGGAGCGCGGCGGAGGCGCTGGGCGTGGGCGCGGGTACGCTGGCCTTGGCGACGCCGGTAAGCGAGCAGGGGACAGGGGAAAGCAAGGGAAGGGAAACCTGATGAGCACATTCATCATCGAAGGTGGCCAGCGGCTCGGAGGCAGCGTGATCCCCAGCGGCAACAAGAACGCTGCGCTGCCTATCTTGGCGGCCAGCCTGCTCACTGATCAGCCGATAACACTGCACAACGTGCCTCGCATTGGCGATGTGGACATCATGCTGCGTTTGCTGGTCGATCTGGGTGTAGAGGTTGGCGGATGGGACGGGAACACGCTGACCCTGCACGCCCGGCGGGTGCGCAAGGCGGCGCTTGATGCCGCTCTGTGCAAGCACATTCGGGCGTCCATCCTGCTGGCCGGGCCGGTGCTGGCCCGTTGTGGCGAATTGCAGCTGCCGCTGCCGGGGGGCGACGTTATCGGCCGCCGGCGCGTGGACACGCACTTGTTGGCGCTGGAAGCTTTGGGGGCGGAGGTTACGTTCGGCCGCGGCTTCGAGATGCGCGCTGGCCGGCTGCGAGGGGCCGATATCCTGCTGGACGAAGCGAGCGTCACCGCCACCGAGAACGCCGTCATGGCTGCCGTGCTGGCGAAAGGCACCACGGTCATCCGCAACGCGGCCAGTGAGCCGCACGTGCAGGATCTCTGCCGTTTCCTGGCCCAGGGGGGCGCGCGTATTGAGGGTATCGGTTCCAACACGCTGACCATCGTGGGCGTGGACCGCTTGAACGGTGGTGAGTTCTCCATTTGCCCCGATCACACCGAGATCGGCAGCTTCATTGGCCTGGGGGCAGTGACGGCGGGCGAACTCCGCATCCGTGGCGTGCAGCCGGACCAGTTGCGCATGATCCTTCTCGTTTTCCGCGACCGCCTGGGCGTGAAGATGCGCTTCGACGATGGCGACCTGGTGATTGAGGACGGTCAGGAGTTGTGCGTCCAGCCGGATGTGGGCGGCGCAGTGGCTAAGATCGACGACGCTCCCTGGCCCGCGTTTCCCGCCGATCTGATGAGCATCGCTCTGGTGGTGGCCACACAGGCGCGGGGCACTGTCCTCATCCACGAGAAGATGTTCGAGAGCCGCCTCTACTTCGTGGACAAGCTGATCGGCATGGGGGCGCAGATCATCCTGTGCGACCCGCACCGCTGTGTCGTGGTGGGGCCTTCGCGGCTCACCGGGCAGGAGCTGACTAGCCCCGACATTCGCGCCGGGATGGCGCTCCTGATCGCCACGCTGTGTGCCGATGGGCGGAGCGTCGTCGGCAACATCGGCCAGATTGATCGAGGCTACGAGCGGATAGAGGAGAAGTTGCGAGGGTTGGGAGCGCACATTGAGCGGACGGGGTGACAGGTTGGTAGTAGCGACTTCCGTCGCTTTTCCGGCTTGATCAGCGACTGAAGTTGCTACTGCAAACCCTCATCACTATGCTTGACGAAGCATATAGACTTCACAGCCGACATCAAGGTGATCGAGGGGCAACCCGTGACCAAGCGGGGACGGATTCCCGGCATCACCCCCAACCCGCGGTTGAAAAGGCAACGAGTAAGCAATGAACGAGGTTGCTTTGCTCTCCTCGCCTACTTGTTGCCTCGTTACCTCGTTACCTCGTTCACTGCCTTGTTCAATGTCCTCATTCACCACCGCGCGGGCTGAGGACGCGGATGATGCGGTCGAGCAACTCGTAGACGAACGTCTGGCGGATGCCGGCGATGGCCGCAACTAGCCAGGGGAAGTACCTGGCCGCTCTGCTGGCCTCTGGCGAGGAGATGTCGGTCTGAAGGGCCAAGAAGCCGGCGGCGATGATCAGGTAGACGATGAGGCCCAGAACCATTCCCTGGAAGGGTTGCACCACGTACCAGAGGTTGTACTGGGGATCGTAGTCTTGCTGATCCGAGATGTGCCACCACATGCTCCAGAGAGCGCAGACCACTCCGCCGATGCCGCCCACCATCATCGTCCCCCAGGCAGGGAAAATGCCTTGCATCGTCGTGATCCCCGCGGGTTCCAGCCTGCCCACCCAGGCCCCCAGTACCCCTTCGAAGACGAGTCCGACAAGAAGCAGCAGCGCCCAGACGATTTCGTAGGCGAATAGCCAGGGCCAGTTACGGTTGGAGACCCTGCGGCTGTTCTCCGTGCGGTTGAGTAACGTCTTGGCGGCCTGCATACGCAGCTCGGCATCGGCGAAGGCATAGGGACGTTCGAGCAAGATCGTCCGGGCCTGGTGCAGGAGCTTCAGCGTTGTGCCGCTGTGCTCCTGGTGGGGGGCCAGCCGCGTGGAGGTGCGGTCATACAGCATGTCAACCTCCCCCATCAACTCATCCCGTCGATGCAAGGTGAGTTGGGCCAGGATGCGCTCCTGTTCGTCCTGCGCGTATTCCCGAGGCGTGATCTCGATTTCGGGCGTGACCCTCTCGCCGGGGCCGGGCGGGACCAGCGAGGCGAGATCCTCAGACGGCACGTCCATCACGATGCCCCCGATGCGCAATGAGACAGGCCGTCCGGACGCGGCTCCGGCCTCCGGTGGCGGGCCGACGATGCTGGGCTCAGCCACCGCAGGTGGCAGCGGACTGCGGGTTGGTGGCTTGTACTCTGTGGAAGGAACGGCTTTCGGGTCTGGCACTTCTGGGGCCAGTTCTTCCTCGTCCACCGCTATGGCTGTCTCTTCCGCTGCAGGCTCGGGTGCGGGGACAAAGATATCTTCTGCCTCGTCCAACTGCCCGGCCAGCGCCTCGACGCTGAGCATCTCGTCCAGGACCTCTTCTGTCCCTCGAGTGGGGAAGGCGGGAGGGGCAACAACAGAGGTTGCCGGTTCGGCACGCCGCGCCCGCGGGGGGGGCGTATCCCCTGCCTCGCCGAATAGGATGTCTATTCCCCGTCCCATGGGTTCCTTGCCGCGACCACTGACGTTAGCCTTGCTGCTTTTGTTTGCCATTTATGATCACCTCTGCCAGATGGCGATAGGCCTCCGCGCCTGGGTGCGTGCGAGCGTATTCGAGAATCGGCTGATGAACCGCTGGCGCTTCGGCAAAGCGAATGCTCTTCTTGATCACCACATCGAACACCTTGTCTCCGAAGAAAGTGCGCAACTCCTCCAACATCTCCCGGGTGTGAATCGTACGCTGGTCGTACATCGTGCCCAGAATGCCCAGCACACGCAGTCCTGGGTTCAACCGCTTCTTGACTCTGGAGATAATCTGCATCAGCGTGCCCATGGCCCGCATGGCCAGGAACTCACAGGTGATGGGGATGAGCACCTCATCTGCCGCTGTGAACGCATTGACCGTCAGCAGTCCCAGACTAGGGCCACAGTCGAGGAGAACGAAGTCATACCGGTGGCGTATGCTTTCCAGCGCGTCTTTCAGAACATACTCCCGTCCAATTGCTGAAACCAATTCCACTTCTGCTGCTGCCAGGTCGATGTTGGCCGGCACCATGTGAAGGAAAGGTCGTACCGAACGGATGGTGATTGCCAAAGGGATGTCGGGACGGGTGAGCACACTGTAGATGGTATGCTCCAGCATGTCCGGCCGCAGTCCAAAGCTATTGGAGAGCGCCGCCTGAGGATCCAGGTCAATGAGCAGCGTCCGTTGCTGGCGCTCCGCCAAGGCCGCGCCCAGGTTCATGACGGTAGTGGTTTTGCCGACGCCTCCCTTCTGGTTGGCAACGGCGATGACTTGGCCCATGATTGCTCTCGCTGGCTGGCGTGTGGCTGTTGCAGCGCAAACGCTGGCTTGGAATGATCCCCATCAATGAAGTAAGGGACCTCTGGTACCGTGCGGTCTCTGCCGCCATGATATTATACCATAACTCGCGCAAGGGCGAAAATGGCCATTCCTGCTGACGCGTTCGGGTGGTGGACTCCGAGCAGCGGGTGCTACCCTTTGTTCGATGCCCGCGCGCGGTCTCTGCGCATAGCTTCGCACCATGTTGACAAGAGAGGTGAATCGTGGTATATTCTGGTCGTGGTTGACTCCTGGTGAGGATTGCCTCCGGGACGTCTGACCATCACACATCACAGTAGGAGGCTGAAGATGAAGATCGATCGTTTCGAATTCCCCGACGACCTGTACTACGACAAGGAGCATAGCTGGGCCCGAGCTGAAGGGAACACCGTTGTGCAGGGTATGAGTGACTTCGGTCAGGCGATTGCCCAGGAGATTGTCTATGCCGAAGCGCCCCGCGTGGGACGGAAAGTGGAACAGAGCCAGACGTTCATGTCCATGGAGTCTGGCAAGTGGGTTGGGCGCGTCAAGGCCATTGTCAGTGGAACCATCCAGGAGGCCAACGAAGAACTGGAATGGGAACCCACCCTGCTTAACGAATCCCCCTACGAGGATGGCTGGTTGGTAAAGATCGATGTGTCCGATCCTGCCGAGATGGAGAATCTCATGAAAGCCGATTCTGCAGAGCTTGAGGCTTTCATCAAGGGGGAGATGGAGAAGTACGCGGACGTGCTGGCCGATTAGGCCAAAGTGGCATGTCGTCACCAAGATTCCCCCGTTTGAACGCGTGCAGCGCGGTAAG
>CAZPMV010000165.1:0-7472 GCA_964587335.1 uncultured Anaerolineales bacterium | reverse complement strand
AGATGAGTGACCAGACGGTGTATGATCTGTTTTCGGTCGAGGGGAAGAAGGCGCTGGTCACCGGTGGCAGCGTTGGCCTGGGGCGGGCCATGGCTGAGGCGCTGGTTGAAGGAGGCGCGCGGGTGGCCATCGTCGGGCGGTCCGAGCGAGTTTTCGATACGGCCAGGGAGATAGGAGCGATCCCGCTGCAGGCTGACCTGGCTGACCGGGCGCAGACACTGGCCCTGGTGGATCGGGCTGCCGAAGCCTTGGGTGGGCTGGACATCCTGGTGAACAACGCTGGCGTGCAACGACGCCATCCCGCCGAGGAGTTCCCCCTCGATGATTGGGACACCGTGTTGGCGGTCAACCTGGATGCCGTGTGGATTCTGGCCCAGGCTGCCGGACGGATGATGCTGAGCCAAGGGCACGGCAAGATCATCAACATCGCCTCGGCCATGAGCTTCTTGGGCGGGGTCACCGTTCCCGCCTACGCCGCCAGCAAGGGAGGCGTGGCTCAATTGACCAAGGCGCTCAGCAACGAATGGGCTGGGCGGGGCGTCAACGTCAACGCCATTGCTCCTGGCTACATGAACACCGAAATGATTGCAGCGCTGGTCGGCAATCCCCAGCGAGGACCGCTCATCCTGGCTCGCGTCCCCGCCGGCCGCTGGGGTGTGCCCGACGATCTGAAGGGAATGGTGCTCTTCCTGGCCTCAGCGGCCTCTGACTACGTACATGGAGCCATCATCCCCGTGGACGGCGGCTTCTTGGGGCGCTGACACGCATCACGTATCACGCGTCACGTTTCACATTCTACGTTCATATTCCACGTTTCACGATTGAGGAGGCAAGATGGACAACGATTATCTCCAGGAGCTTTACGGTCTGCCAGGCAAAGTCGCTGCCGTCACCGGCGGTGGCGGGGTGCTGTGTGGGACGATGAGCCGCGCCCTGGGACGGATCGGAGCGAAGGTGGCCGTGTTGGATCTGTTTGAGGAGGCGGCGCAGAAAGTGGCCGATGACATCGTAAACGAAGGCGGTGAGGCCATCGCTGTGCAGTGCGACGTGCTGGATAGGGCCAGCCTGGAGGCCGCCCGTGACGCGGTACTGGCCCGGTTCGGCCGCCTGGACATCCTGATCAACGGCGCAGGAGGCAACAAGAAGCAAGCCACGACCTCGCCCGATCTTCCCTTCTTCGACCTACCTGCCGACGCCGTCCGCTGGGTGTTCGAGTTGAACCTCTTGGGCACGCTGCTGCCCAGCCAGGTCTTCGGCAGGCTGATGGCCGAGCAGGGGGAAGGCTGCATCCTCAACATCTCTTCCATGAACGCTTTCCGCCCCCTGACCCGGATACCCGCTTACTCGGCGGCCAAGGCGGCGGTGAGCAACTTCACACAGTGGCTTGCGGTGCACCTGGCGCAGGAGTATTCGCCAAACATCCGCGTCAATGCCCTGGCCCCCGGCTTCTTCCTGACAGCGCAGAATCGCTTCTTGCTGATCGACGAGGCGACAGGCAAATTGACGCCTCGCGGCCGCACTATCATCGAGCATACGCCACTGGGCCGCTTTGGCGACCCGAAGGATCTGCTAGGTACTGTGCTCTGGCTGCTCTCGCCAGCATCGGCGTTTGTGACTGGTATTGTGGTGCCGGTAGATGGCGGGTTCAGCGCTTTCAGTGGGGTGTGAGCGAATCAGCGAATCTGAACAACGGATTGGGAAAGAAACGGATGACTCCTCTGAAAAAACTCCAAAATGATCAAGCCGGCGGGGCCAACGTCCTACTTTGACGCCAAAAACAACCCGAATTGGGGGAATGGGCCATGAAAAGTGAGCATGTAGGGGCACGCATGTCCCACCATTGGGTACGGAAGACCTTTTTCAGCAGAGTCAACGGATGGGAACAGTATGAACGAATCAGCGAATCGGCGAATCAGCGAATCATGAGTGGAGGTGGATCATGTCTACAATCCCTGAAGCAGCACGGCCTTTGCAGGAGATGAAGCCTACGTGTGACTTTTTCGTCGGCATTGACTCCGATGGCTGCGCTTTCGATACCATGGAGATCAAGCACAAGGAGTGTTTCACGCCCAATATCATCAAGCACTGGAGTTTGCAGGCGGTCTCCAAGTACGCCCGTGAGGCCGCAGAGTTCGTCAATCTGTACTCGAAGTGGCGAGGTATCAACCGCTGGCCGGCATTGGTGATGGTCTTCGACCTGCTGCGGGAGCGGCCGGAGGTGCAGTCGAGGGGCGTCGTGCCACCGGAAGCGCCACGTATCCGTGAGTTCATTGAGAACGACCACTATGCCAAGAGCAACGATGGCCTGCGAGCCTACATGGCCAAGCATCCTGATCCTGAGCTGGATCGCGGCCTGGCCTGGAGCCTGGCGGTCAACGCCACTGTGGCCGATATGGTACACGGCGTGCCGCCTTTTCCCTACGTGCGCCAGAGTCTGGGGTTCCTGGCTGACAAAGCTGACATGATCGTGGTCTCGGCCACGCCGCTGGGGGCGCTGAGCCGAGAGTGGAAAGAGCATGACATCGCCAAGTACGTCCACGTCATTGCTGGACAGGAAATGGGGAAGAAGACTCTCCACCTGGAGTTGGCTGCCAAAGGCAAGTATACCCCCGATCGTATCCTGATGATCGGCGACGCGCCGGGCGACATGAAGGCTGCCCGCGCCAACGATGCCCTCTTCTATCCTGTCAATCCTGGCCACGAGGAAGAATCGTGGCAACGCTTCCACGAGGAGGCCGTGCACAAGTTCCTGGCCGGGGAGTATGCTGGCGACTACGAAGCGCAGTTGATCGCTGAGTTTGAGAAGTTGCTGCCCGAAACGCCGCCGTGGAGACGGTGACAGATCGGCAAATCAGCAAATCGCAAATCAGCAATGCGTCGGACTGTGCTGGAAGACACTGTGCAACGGCGTCGGATGAATGATCCCAGTTGACATCTGTTCCCAGTCAAGATATGATGTGGTCACATAGGGAACCACATTGGGGAGAGGAGGATGAACAATGCCTGACATCGGTGTGCGAGAGCTGAAGGTCCGCGCTTCCGAGATCATGCGGGACGTGCGGGAGCAGCGCGCTCGTTACGTCATCGCCTATCGGGGGCGGCCGGTGGGCCTGCTGATGCCGCTGAGTGAGACAAGTACGGCAGAGTTGAGCTACACGGGCGAATCGGCCACCGTTATATGGGAAGAATTGACGCGGCTGGGCGAGGAGATCGGCAGGGGGTGGCGTTCACCCCTGACCAGCACAGGGCTCTTGTCGCAGATGCGCTGCTAGGAGAACGCTGTGGCCGATATCTACACTCACCCCGCCGAGGAACTGAGAGGCTTGATGTAACTATGGTCATTGGAAAAGGCTACACAGACAGACTCTTACCCGAAACCGAGGTTCGCGACCTGGCAGCCGAGGCGCTGGCGCAGGCCGATGTGGGGGGCAAGCGCGTGCTGGTCATCATCCCCGATGCTACCCGCACGGCGCCTATTCCCCTCTTCTTCCGGCTGTTCCATGGAATCATCGGACAGGAAGTTGCCGCGCTGGATTACCTGGTGGCGCTGGGAACGCATCAGCCGATGGACGAGGCGGCACTGAGGCGATTGGTGGGCATCACTGCTGAGGAACAGGCGACGAAGTATGTCAATGTCCGCATCTTCAACCATGAGTGGGCCGATCCGGCGACGTTTGCTACCATCGGCGCCATCACGGAGGATGAAACCCGTGAGCTTAGCGGCGGTCTTCTGACCAAGCAGGTTGCTGTCACCATCAACAGGCTTATCTTCGACTACGACCTGCTCGTCATCGTTGGGCCGGTCTTCCCGCACGAGGTGGCCGGTTTCTCTGGCGGCAACAAGTACTTCTTCCCCGGCATCAGCGGGCCGGAGGTCATCGACTTCACCCATTGGCTGGGCGCGCTGATAACCAGCAAGGCCATCATCGGCACCAAGCAGACCCCTGTGCGGGCAGTGATTGACCGGGCGGCCTCGTTCATTGATCGCCCCAAGCTGTGCTTCTGCCTGGTCGTACGAGAAGCGAAGCTGGCTGGTCTCTACGTGGGCACGCCGGAGGAAGCCTGGGAGGCCGCGGCCGATCTCTCAGCGAGGCTGCACGTTACCTACGTGGAGCGGTCGTTTCAGCGGGTGCTATCTGTCATGCCCAAGATGTACGATGACATATGGGTGGCAGCCAAGGGCATGTACAAGCTGGAACCGGTGGTGGCCGACGGCGGGGAAGTCGTCATCTACGCCCCGCACATCAGCGAGGTGTCGTACACACACGGCCAGGTCATTGATCAGATCGGCTACCACGTACGGGACTACTTCGCCAAGCAGTGGGAGCGCTTTGAGCACCGCCCCTGGGGCGTGCTGGCCCATTCCACCCACGTGCGCGGCGGGGGCGCCTACGATGCGGAGACGGGCATTGAGCGCCCGCGCATTCGGGTGACTCTGGCCACAGGCATCCCCCGCGAGCGTTGCGAGCGCATCAATCTTGGCTATCTGGATCCGGCGGCAATAGATCCGGAGGAATGGGCGAATCGCGAGGATGAAGGGATCCTGCTGGTGAGGAAAGCGGGAGAAATGCTATATCGGCTCAAATCAGCAAATCGGTAAATCAGCAAATCGGCAAATAGGCAGAATCGTCTGCTCCCCCCGGCCGTGCTGGAGCATCGCATGAACCTGCTCAGCGAAGTCATTGCTCTGCGGGTCACCGAGTTCAACCAACAACGCAGGCGCCGCTGATTTGTGATTTGCACACTTGCACACTTGCACACTTACAGACGTATCTTTGGGAGGTACTACAAATGAGTACACACGCAGGACTGTGTGACTTCGGCCTGATTGGATTGGCCGTCATGGGGCAGAACCTGGTATTGAACGTTGAGCGAAACGGGTTCTCTGTGGCCGTCTACAACCGCACGGCCGCCCGCACGGAGGAATTCATGGCCGGACCGGCCCAAGGCAAGAACATCCGGCCTAGCTACACTCTGGAAGAGTTCGTCGGGTCGCTGAAGCGGCCGCGCAAGATCATGATCATGGTCAAGGCCGGGGCTCCGGTGGACGGCGTGATCGAGCAACTCAAGTTGCTACTCGATCCTGGAGACCTGCTCATTGACGGCGGGAACTCCTTCTTCGGCGACACCGAGCGGCGCGCCGAGGATCTGGAAGCGGCTGGCATCCTCTACCTGGGCAGCGGCGTCTCCGGCGGAGAGTACGGCGCTCTGTGGGGCCCGAGCATCATGCCCGGTGGACAGCGCGATGCCTGGAAGATGCTGCAACCTGTTCTCACCGCCGTCTCGGCCAAAGTGGACGGCGAGCCTTGCGTCGCCTACATCGGCCCGCGTGGCGCCGGCCACTACGTCAAGATGGTGCACAACGGCATCGAGTACGGCGACATGCAGCTCATCGCCGAGTCATACGACATCCTGCACCGCGCCGGTGGCCTTTCGGCAGCGGAACTGCACGAGGTCTTCGCCGAATGGAACCGCGGCGAGCTGGAATCCTACCTGATCGAGATCACCGCGGACATCCTCGCCAAGCTGGACGAAGAGACGGGGCAGCCGCTGGTGGACGCCATACTGGACGAGGCCAAGCAGAAGGGCACCGGCAAGTGGACGTCGCAGAGCGCTCTGGACCTGGGTGCGCCCACACCGACCATCAACGCTGCCGTGGAGAGCCGCATCATCTCTGCTTACAAGGACGAGCGGGTGGCAGCCTCGAAGGTCCTCTCCGGTCCGGAGGTCAGGTACGATGGCGATGACCAATCGCTCATCGCCGATGTGCGCGCGGCGCTCTACGCGGCCAAGATATGCTCCTATGCTCAGGGCTTCGCCCTGCTTCGGGCGGCCAGCGGGGAGTACGACTATGGCCTGGATCTTGGCGAGATCGCTCGCATCTGGCGGGGTGGCTGCATCATCCGGGCCGGGTTCCTGAATGACATCCGCTCCGCGTTTCAGAAGTACCCGGAACTGCCCAACCTGCTGCTCGACCCGTATTTCAAGGAGGCGGTGGAGATGCGCCAGGGTGCGCTTCGACGGGTGATCCAGACGGCAGTGCGGCTGGGCATCCCCTGTCTGGCCTTCAGCGCCTCGCTGGCCTACTATGATGCCTACCGCACGGCCCGGTTGCCAGCCAACCTGACCCAGGCGCAGCGGGACTACTTCGGCGCCCATACCTACCGGCGGCTGGACAAGGAAGGCAGCTTCCACACCGAATGGCAGTAGGGGGGACCCATGTCCAGACCTAGGAACGTCGTCGTCGCCCAGTCGGGTGGACCGACGCCGGTGATCAACAACTCGCTGCGCGGCATCGTGGAGACCTGTCGCTCCATGCCAGAGCACTTTGGCAGCGTCTACGCGGGCTGGCATGGCATCGAAGGCGTGCTGCGAGAGCAGCTTCTGGATCTCTCGGCACAGCCTGAGGAGGAAATCAGCCTGCTGGGTGTCACTCCGGCGGCCGGGGCTATCGGCACATGCCGCTACAAGATGAAACCGGCCCAGCAGGAAGACTTCGAGCGGGTGATTGAGGTCTTCAAGGCACATGACGTCGGCTACTTCTTCTACATTGGCGGCAACGACTCCATGGATACCGCCCACAAGGTGGCCAATCTTGCCCGCGAGCGCGGGCTGGGGTTAGTGTCCACCGGCGTGCCCAAGACCATTGACAACGACGTAGGCGATTCCGAGTTCAAGTTGATTGACCACACACCAGGCTACGGCAGCGTCGCTCGCTACTGGGCTCTCACCGTGCAAAATGCCAACGAGGAGAACGCGGGCTCATGTCCTGCCGACCCCGTGTTGGTGATGCAGGCCATGGGGCGCAAGATCGGCTTCATCCCCGCTGCGGCCCGCCTGGCCGATCCCCAGCGAGAGATGCCTCTCCTCATCGCCATGCGGGAATCCGGGCTGACCCTTCAGGAGTTGGCCTGCGCCGTCAACGACATGCTGCGTGAGCGCAACCGTTGCCTGCTGGTCATCAGCGAGGGCTTCCCTGTCCCCCAAGAGCAACTCGGCGTGCTGCGAGACAGTTTCGGACATGTCATGTTCTCCTCCAGCAAGATGAATGTCGAGCGCATCGTGGTCAACTACCTGAACGACGTCGGGCTGGCGGCTCGGGGCGCGGCCCGCGGCAACGTACCCGGCACCGACCAGCGCCATAACATGATCTACGCTTCGACGGTGGATCTGGAGGAAGCGTATAGGGTGGGGCAGAAGGCAGTGGTGGTAGCTCTGGAAGATGGCTCCGGCTACATGGCCACGATCCTGCGGCAGCCCGGTTCTCTCTACAACGTGCGCTACGACAAGGCGCCGCTGGAGTTGGTGGCCAACTCCGAGCGCTCCTTCCCCGAGCCATGGATCGCGCCGAGCCGGCTGGACGTGACCGACGACTTCGTGCGCTACGCTCGCCCGCTCATCGGTGACGATTGGCCGAGCATCCCTCTGGTGGGTGGCCGCCAGCGCTTCGCCCGTCTGCGGCCTATCTTCGC